>CAYWWM010000044.1:0-9814 GCA_964461735.1 uncultured Solibacteraceae bacterium
AAACCCGCGAACGGGTCCTCCGCTCCGTACAGCACACGATGCCGCCGCACGATGTCGGCGGATTTCTGCGCGAAGGCCTCCGTGGCGGCCTGCAGTTCGCTCTGCAGCACGAACATGGCTTGGATTTGGACCGCCGCCTGCCCGGCCCGCAGCGGATTGCGCAGCTTCTGAGCCTTTTCGCGCTCGAACGCAGACAGTATCAGGAGGAGATTGACGTCCGAAGTCGCCCGCAGTTGCCCTTCGGCCGCGCTGCCGTAGAGAATGACCGAACGGAGGTCGGATTGAAACGCATCCACCGCCGCGGCCACAAAGCTGCTCAACACGCGCTGCACGGCCGCCGGGAGTCCGAGCGAACTCAGATCCACTTCGGTTCCCATAACCGATGACCGATCCTCTCTTCTGCTCCTGCCTTCTGCTCCCGTGGTTGACCGGAAGCTCCGGCGGCGCGATAGACTCCCGCCGCGCGCGCGAGCGGTGAGGAACCGTTCGATGCTAGAGCGTTACATCTTGTAGCGCCCCATGTCCTCGTCGTTGAGGTTTTCGAGCCACTTCCGCAGCTCCTCGCTGGCGACTTTCTCGTTGGTGGCGTTGGCGAGCTTGGAGGATTTGAGCACTGCCTCCTCGACGTAGATGGGGCAATCGAGGCGCAGCGCCACGGCCAGCGCGTCGCTGGGCCGCGAGTCAATGCTGATCACTTCCCCGTTCTGTTCCAGCCAGATCAGCGCGTAGTAGGTCTCTTCGCGCAGGTCGCTCACCACCACCTTCCGCACCGTAGTGTTCAATCCAAGAAGCAGGTTCTTGATGAGGTCGTGCGTCATCGGCCGCGGCGTGGCAACCTTCTCGATCTCGAGCGCAATCGCATTCGCTTCGTACACTCCGACCCAGATCGGCAGGACCGCGCTGCCGTTGGTGTCCTTCAGGATCACGATCGGCATGTTGGTCACCGGGTCCATCATCAAGCCGCGAATCTTCACCTCGATTTCCATGAATGCGCCTCCGTCCCGCCTCCCGTGCGCTCGCTGCGCTCTTTCCCCATTATACGTTGACTCCCCTGGAACCTAACACCTAGCACCTAACACCTGTCTTCAAGATCGGGAACGGGCTGCTAGAGACCGCCGCCGAGGGCCGGACCGTGCCGATCGGTCCCGCCTCCGCCTCGCCGAGCAGGCTGTTCGGGCCGGCGTGCGTTACGCGCGCCTTCCAATACTCTCCCAGGCTCACCGGCGCGCCGTCGTCTCGAACCGTGAAATTCAAAACGATATTTTGCGCAGTCCGGCCCTTCCACTGGTTCTCGCGCCCGCGCCCCTCGACCAGCACTTCTTCCACGTTCCCGACAAACCTCTCGTAGCGCCGCAACTGGATCTGCTTTTGCCGCTCCTGCAAAACCCGCAGGCGGAGATTCTTTTCCTCTTCCGGCACGACGTCCTGCATCGCTAGCGCCGGGGTGTTGGGGCGCGGCGAATACTGGAACGAGAACACCAGATCGTACCCGACCTCATCGAGCAGCGTGATGGTCTGCTCGAAGTCCGCCGCCGTCTCGCCGGGGAATCCCACGATGATGTCGGTCGTAATGCTGATCGGCCGCCGCGCTCCGCGCATCCAGGCGATGCGTTCGAGGTACTGCTCGCGCGTGTAATCTCGCGCCATGCGCCGCAGCACGTCCGTTGATCCCGACTGCACCGGCAGGTGCACGTGGTTGCAGAGCGCGGGGTGGCTCTCCATCGCTTGGACGATCTGGCGCGTAAAGTCCCGCGGATGCGACGTGGTGAACCGCACCCGCCGGATGCCCGGCGTCTCCGCCACCCGCGCCAGCAGTTCCGCGAAGGTAACGCGCGCCGGCGAGGGATCGCGGTAGGAGTTCACGTTCTGGCCCAGCAGTTGGATTTCCGTGTACCCGGCCTCGGCCAGGCGGCGCGCTTCCGCGAGCACGCTTTCGCTCGTGCGGCTGCGCTCCGGCCCCCGCGTGAACGGCACGACGCAATACGCGCAATGCTTGTCGCAGCCTTCGATGATCGTGAGGTAGGCCCGGAAGGGGTTGCCGCGCTGCGTGAATTCGGTTTCGAAGGTCTCCTCCGTGTCGAGGCTAAGGCCCGTTACGCGGCGCTCGCCGCGTTCCAGGCGCGCCAGCAGGTCCGGCAGCCGCGCGTAGCTCGCCGAGCCGACCACCAGGCTCACGTGCGGCGCCGCGTCGAATATCTTCTCGCCTTCCTGCTGCACCACGCACCCCAGCACGCCGAAGATTTTTCCGCCCGCCTGCGCCCGTCGGAAATTCCGCAGCCGCGAAAACACTTTTTGCGCGGCCTTCTCCCGGATGCTGCACGTGTTGTAGAGCACCAGGTCGGCGTCTTCCGCGCTCTCGACCGCGCGGTAGCCCGACTCGACCAGCGTGCCCGCGACTTTCTCTGAGTCGTGCACGTTCATCTGGCACCCGAACGTCTCGATGTAGAAGGTCTTCGGCATCCGTTCCCACCTGCTCCAGACTTGCCCAACCGCTCGAAAATTATAGCATCCTTTCGGATCTCTGTCCGTAAATGGCACTCCAGCTCTACCTTATGGATCTGGCGCCTGTTGGAGCCATCGGGTGCAACTTGGGCAGCGTGGTCCTGCTCCTTCTTTCCATTCACTTACAATCCGTGCGCCACGAATTATGCGACTGCGGGCGCCACGATCCGTGCGTAGCTACACGTTGTGAACCCCGTGCTATAATCTCCGTTTTCCATGGCTGAGACGATCCTCTGCGCGATCTGCAAGAAGAAGAAGGCCCGGCGGGAGTGTCCGGGGGTTCACGGGTGGATCTGCGCGCCGTGCTGCGGGGCCGAGCGCGAGGTCACGGTGGACTGCCCGCTCGACTGCGTGTATCTGCGCGAGGCCCGCCGGCACGAGCCGGAACAGACGCCGCTGGCCGAGAACATTCCCTTTCCCGGGATCGAAGTGGGCGACGCGTTCCTCGACGAGCACGGGCAGTTGATCGGCCTGATCGCGTTCCAACTGCTCCGCTCGGCGCTCGCCCACCCGAAGACCACCGACAACGACCTGCAAGCGGCGATCGAGAAGCTGGTGCAGACCTACGAAACGCTCTCGAGCGGCATCTATTACGAGTCGCTGCCCGAGGAGGGCGCGCAGATTGCCGTGTTTCGGGACCTCAAGAAGTTCTTCGACGAGTTCCAGGAAAAGGAGCGGCAGAAGGGTAGCTTGACGCGGCTCAAGGAATCCGACGTGATCCAGGCGCTCGTGTTCCTGAGCCGCCTTGGCGTGCTGCACTCGAACCAGCGTGCGCGCGGCCGCGCCTTCATTGACTTCCTGCGGCGGCTGTATCCCGAGTCGGCGTCTGCCCAGCAAGAGGAATCGCGGCTGATCGTCCCTGGACGCTAACGCCGGCGGATTCGGACGGAGCAGGACAAGCGCATGAGCGACACGGAAACCCAGCTCGTCGAGCAACTGGTCACCGCGAACCGCATCCTCGCCAACGAAGGCATCGTAGACGTCTTCGGGCACATCTCGGTGCGCAGCGAGCGCGACCCCGAACAGTTTCTGCTTTCCGTCTCCCGCTCGCCGCAGGCGGTGCGCGCGCCGGACATTCAGCGCTACCGCCTCGACTGCTCCCCGCTGGTCGAGATCAAGGAGAAGCACTACGTCGAGCGCGTCATTCACGGCGGCATTTATCAAGCGCGGCCGGACGTGAAAGCCGTGTGCCACTCGCACAGCGACGGCGTGCTGCCCTTCGCGGTGAGCGGCGAAACCATCCGCCCCGTGATCCACATGGGCACGCTGTTCTGGGAAGGCGTCGGCTGGTTCGACCGCTACGACAAGGACGGCAACCTGCTCGTCAGCACGCCGAGCGAAGGCCAGGCGCTGGCGGAGTCGCTCGGCCACCGCCGCGCCGTCGTGCTCAAGAACCACGGCTGCGCGGTGGTCGGTGAAAGCATCGTCGCGGCGGTGATGGCGGCGATCTACCTCGACAAGAACGCCGCGATTCAGCTCCAATCCACGATCGTTGGGAAGCCCGTGTTCATCGAGCCGGAGTTGGGGAAGATCGCTTCGCGCGTGTTCCACTCGCCGCTGGTGCAGGAGCGCGCCTGGGGCTACTGGGTGGCGCGGCTGCCCAAGGGTTGGGAGAGCGACGCGGGAATAGGTGTTAGGTGCTAGGTGTTAGGTGTCAGGTTTTAGGCGCTTAGCGCCGAAGACGAAAAAAATTTGTCGATGTTTGACAACCCTTTTGTTTTCAATGGCCCGCAGGGCCACTTTTTCTGAGCGCAGTCTCAGAAAAAGCGCAGGACCTATGGAATTAAATTCGTGCTGCCGCTGGCAGGAAATTTGGGAGCATATCGGTTTTAGCCAATGTTCACAGGCCTTCAGAGTTATTTTGCAGGCGGCCCAACTTTTCCGGAATCCGGAATCTGGAATCCGAAATCGGTCTGCGTATCGTCGCGGAAACCATTCGCGTGTGAACTGACAACTAACAACTTGCAACTAACAACTATCCATCCTGTTTGGTTCCGGCCCGGCCGGGTTAGGTCACAATGATTCATCGGTTCGGGGATGCGGTTCCGCAGATTGCCGCCTCCGCCTACATTGACGAAACCGCGCAGATCATCGGCGACGTGGTGATCGGCGAGCATTCGAGCGTCTGGCCGTATGCCGTCCTGCGCGGCGACATGAACTACATCCGCATCGGCGCCAACGTCAACATCCAGGACAACTGTGTGGTGCACGTCGAGACCGATTTCTACCCGACCATTCTCGAGGACAATGTCGGCGTGGGCCACAGCGTGATTCTGCACGGCTGCCGCATCGAGGCGCGCTGCCTGATCGGCATGGGCGCCATCGTGCTGAACGGCGCCGTGATCGGGACCGGGTCCATAATCGCCGCCGGAGCGCTCGTCCCGGAGCGCACCGTCATCCCGCCGGGCAGCCTGTTCCTGGGCTTCCCCGGCAAGGTTGCTCGAAAGCTGACCGAAGCCGATTACGAGCGCATTGACCGCAACCTCGCCTCGTACAGGAAAGCGAAAGACCAGTATTTGGCCGAGCGCGGCGGCTGAGGCCGAGCCAGGTTTTGGTAGTGTCTCAGTTTGACGTCAGGGCATGGCTTCAGAGTCTGTGTGAACACTCTGGTTTTGCGTAAGGGCACGGTTTCAACCGTGCCGCAAGTGTCGCCAAATCAGTCGGGCTTTAGCCCCTAAGGAGCTTTCCCTCAGCGGTTGAAACCGCCGTAGACGCGTGCTCTTACGGCACGGTTAAAACCGTGCCCTTCCAGATTGGAAAATTCAACTGAAACACTACCCGGGTTTTCGTTGACACCGAGTAGGTGTGCTATAATGCGCCTTTTACTGTAGGTCACAAAAATGAACCAGAGACGGCGCAATCTCGGGGACGATAATCGGAACCATCATGGGTCCCTGCGGAGCCGTCCCTGCTAACGGATTTGGATCAACGCAGCAGTCAGACGGCCCGCCGGGATGAAGATCGGCGGGTTTTTTGTTGCCCAGATCAGAGCCGCGCGCGTAAGCAAGCGGTGGTTGGTTGTATTACTAGACAGAACCACCGCTCCCCCACGGTTGCGGCTCGGAGATTTCATATGACTCGCAAAGAGCCGCTTCGGACCGTGAAAGGGATGCGCGACATCCTCCCGCCGGAGTCCGCACTCTGGAACCGCATCGAGCGAGTTTCGCGCGAAGTCTTCGCCGCCTACGCCTATCAGGAAATCCGCACGCCGCTGGTCGAGCCGACCGAGTTGTTCGCGCGCGGAGTCGGCCAGGACACCGACATCGTCACGAAAGAGATGTACAGCTTCGAGGACCGCGACGGGCAGTCGCTCACGCTGCGCCCAGAGGCGACGGCGTCGGTCGTGCGTTCCTACATCGAGCACCGCATGTGGGAGCAGCCCGGCGTCAAGAAGCTCTATTACCTCGGCCCGATGTTCCGTCGCGAGCGCCCGCAGAAAGGCCGCTACCGGCAGTTCTATCAGATCGGCGCGGAAGCCATCGGCTCGGAGAGCGCGGCCGTGGATGCTGAAATCCTGGAACTGCTGATTGACCTGCTCGGCCGCCTGCGGCTGACGGGCTTCACCGTACTCCTGAATTCCGTCGGCTGCGCGAATTGCCGTCCGAAGTATTTGGAAACTTTGCGCCGCGAACTGAGTACGGTCCGCGGCGAGCTTTGCGCCGACTGCCAGCGCCGCAGCGAGACCAACCCGCTGCGCGTGCTCGATTGCAAGGTTCCGGAAGATCAGCCGATTATTGATAAGCTGCCGACGATCCTGGACTTGCTTTGCAACGAATGCCGCGAACACTTCGAGAAGTTGCAAGGCTATTTGCGAGACCGGCGAATTCCGTTTACGCTCCGTCCTCGCCTGGTCCGCGGACTGGACTACTACACGCGCACGACGTTTGAGATCGTGCACGGCGCATTGGGCGCGCAGGACTCTCTGCTCGGCGGCGGGCGTTATGACGGGCTCTCGGAAATGCTCGGCGGTCCGGCGGCGCCCGGCCTCGGCTTCTCGATCGGGGAAGACCGCTTCGCGCTGGCTCTCGCGCAGCTCGCCGAATCCGAATCGAGCGCGGCGGACTCGCCGCTCTTTATCATCTGGCTCGGGGAGAGCGCGTACCGTTGCGCGGCCGAGCTTGCGCGCGAGCTACGCGCGCGGAACGTCGCCGTGGAATTGCTGGCCGATGCGGTCAAGCTCAAGAAGGCTCTGGAGCTCGCTTCGCGCCTCGCTGTTCGCTATGCCTTGCTGATCGGCGACCAGGAGCTGGCCGAAGGAAAATACCTCCTGCGCGACATGGCGCAGGGCTCGCAGAAAGCCGTCACGAAAGCAGAACTCTTCGAGCAGTTTGCCGGGAAAGGCGCAGAGATCCGATGACACTGGACCACTTACCCACCCACTTGCGGCGCACGCGCGGCTGCGGCGAGTTCCGGCCCGAGCACGCCTGCTCGCCCGCCGTGGTGATGGGATGGGTGGCCCGCCGCCGCGATCTGGGCAGCTTGATTTTCCTTGACCTGCGCGACCGCACCGGAATCCTCCAAGTCGTCTTCAACCGCGAGACCGTCCCGGAGGCGCACGCCCGCGCCGAGGAGTTGCGTTCCGAGTACGTCGTCGCGATTGAGGGCGAAATCGTGCCGCGCGCACCCGAGACCTTCAATCAGACGATCCCGACCGGCGAAGTCGAGCTCAAGGCGAACCGCCTCCATGTTCTCAACGACGCCCGCACGCCGCCTTTTCCGGTCGAGGATGACCTCAACATACCTGAGGAAATCCGTCTAGACTACTATTTACAGCTAAAGGAAGAAAAAACTACTCCTGGGGTTAGCCTAGACGAGGCGGTCCGACTACGTCATCGGTTCATCGATCTGCGCCGGCCGGAAATGCAGGCCAATATCAACCTGCGGCACCACGTCGCTCTCGAGATTCGCCGTTACATGAGCGAGAAGGGGTTCTTGGAAATCGAGACCCCATTTCTCACGCGCTCGACGCCCGAGGGCGCGCGCGATTATCTCGTCCCGAGCCGCGTGCAGCAAGGGTCGTTCTACGCGCTGCCGCAGTCGCCGCAACTGTTCAAGCAGATTCTGATGATCTCGGGCCTCGATAAGTACTTTCAGATCGTGCGCTGCTTCCGCGACGAAGACCTGCGCGCCGACCGCCAACCCGAGTTCACGCAGCTCGACGTCGAGATGTCTTTTGCCCAACCGGCGATGGTCTTCGAGCTGATTGAGCCCCTGATGCGGTGCATCTGCTCCGTCGCCGAACGGCACTGGGAAACGGAGTGGCCGCGGCGTATGCAAAAGCTTGCACTCGAGGTTCGGGAAAAGTTTCTGAAAGCGCGGAAACCAATTGAGTGTCAATTGCCTTTCCCGTGCCTTACTTACGACGAAGTCATGTCTCAGTATGGGACAGATAAACCCGACTTACGCTACGGAGCAAGAATTGTATCGCTCGATTCTATCGTTTCTGCGATACCCCCCCACTTGGAGATCAGGCCACCGCTAGTTGGTTTCAGGTTCTCTGAGGACCCGAAATTTGAAGGCCGCGTTTCGTCCAATACTTCGATTAAGGGAATAATCAAAACGGTCAAAGAACTTGCCCTCAGCTCACTACCGGAGTTGAAGGCAAGGCAGAGCAAGACCGAAGACGAGGTTTTATTTATAGCTTCTTGTCGAGTGGGAGAAGGTGCGCGAATCTTGAAAGATGCTAATCTGGCTGAAACGCTTCAGACTAGGCTAAACGCAAAAGAAGGCGATGTAATCTTTCTCGGTTGCATTCGAGGTTCGGGAGCGCAACGCGACCCTTATTTGTTGCACCGATGTTTCGATATTCTCCGTAGGAGACTCGAAGGTTTTTCGGAAGGGTATGACCCGCAGAAAAAGTGCTTTCTCTGGGTTACCCAATTCCCGATGTTTGAATACGACGACGAGGAAAAGCGTTTCGCCGCCATGCACCATCCGTTCACGTCGCCGACGGAGGATACGCTCGACAAACTGGAGAGCGATCCGGCGAGCGTCAAGGCGAAGGCCTACGACCTGGTGCTCAACGGGACCGAAATCGGCGGCGGCTCGATCCGTATTCACCGCCAGGATATTCAGAAACGGGTTTTCCGCGCGCTCGGCATGACCGAGGAGCAGGCGCGGCAGCGCTTCGGCTTTTTTCTCGACGCGCTCGAATACGGCACGCCTCCGCACGGCGGCATCGCGCTGGGGCTCGACCGCATCGTCGCCATTCTCGCGATGGAGAGCTCCATCCGCGAGGTGATCGCGTTCCCCAAGACCGCCCGCGCCGTGGACCTGATGTGCGACGCCCCCAGCCCGGTCTCCCGGGCGCAGTTGCGCGAGCTGGGTTTGGAAATGAAAGAGAGTGACAAGTGACGAGTGACAAGTGACGAGCCGAAGCCACACGCATGAGTGGGAAGATGGGATTGAAATGATCGGGACGGGAGTTCGTTATTTTGACTCCTGTCTCCTGTCTCCTGACTTCCACTCGTCACTTGTCACTCGACACTCATCACTGTTTTTACCATGGGCCGCATCCGCATTCTCCCCGAACCCGTCGCCAACCAGATCGCCGCCGGAGAAGTGGTCGAGCGGCCTGCCTCGGTGGTGAAGGAGCTGATCGAGAATTCGCTCGACGCCGGGGCTGAGCGCCTCCGCGGCGAGATCGAGGCCGGCGGGAAGCGGCGCATCCACGTCGTGGACGACGGCTGCGGCATGGGCCGCGACGACGCGCTGCTCGCCTTCGAGCGCCACGCCACGAGCAAGCTCCGCTCCGCCGACGATCTGCTTTCGATCGCGACCATGGGCTTCCGCGGCGAAGCGCTGCCTTCGATCGCAGCCGTCTCGCGCCTCACGCTCGAAACGCGGAGCCTTGCAGAGCCTTCCGGAACGCGGATCGAATTCGCCGGGGGCAGACTGCTCAACGTGCAGGAATCGGGACTCCCGGGCGGCACGGCCGTCACCGTCAACAGCCTCTTTTACAACGTTCCGGCGCGCCGGAAATTTCTGCGCGCGGAAACCACCGAGCTGTCGCACGTCACCACGCTCGTGACCCACTACGCGCTGGCGTATCCGGAGAAGTCCTTCCACCTCGAAACCCGCACCGGGGAGCTGATCCGCGTCACCCCCGCCGGCACGCTGCGCGAGCGCGTGTTCCAGTTGTTCGGCGGAGAGCTGCTCGAAGAGCTGGTCGAGTTCGGCCCGCGCGCGGCGCAGATTCCCGCGCCGCCTCCCGACGCCGACGAGGAATCGCGCGATGAGGCACCGTCTTCGGCGGCCATCGCCCTCTCCGGGTTTCTCTCGCGGCCGCAAGTGCAGAAGCTCAACCGTAATT
>CAYWWM010000044.1:9824-10805 GCA_964461735.1 uncultured Solibacteraceae bacterium
ATTCGCTGTACCTGTTCGTCAACCGGCGGCACATTCGCGACCGCGTTCTGCTGCACGCCATCCAGGAAGCCTACCGCAACGTTCTCCCGCCGCACTGCTTTCCCATGGCGATGCTGTTTCTCGAGATGCCACACAGGGAGGTGGACGTGAACGTGCACCCGGCGAAGACCGAGGTGCGCTTCCGGCGCCAGACGTTCGTGCACGACTTCGTGCGCGACGCGCTGCGCGAGTCGCTGGCGGCTTCGAAACCCATCTCGACGTTCCCCGCCGGCGCCGGCATGGCGCCCCCCGTCGCGCCCCATGTCGAGCCCCATATCGCCTCCGAGGTTTCACGGGAAACGTTCGCATTGCCTCATGCGCCGCGCCGCGAGCCGGCGCCCGCGCCGGAGGGCTATCGTCTCACGGAACCCCGCCAGCCTCCGCTGGCGCAACCCCGGCAGGCCGGGGCGCTCGGGATCACCGCCGAGGACATCGCGCGGGCCGCGGCGCCGGCTGCCGATTCGTTCCGCGCGCCGGAAACGGAGATAGACTCCGCGGCCGAACTCGCGCAATTGCAGCCGCTCGGACAAATCCGCGACAGCTTCATCGTTGCCGCGAGCCCTTCGGGACTGTGGCTGATTGACCAGCACGTCGCGCACGAGCGCGTGCTTTTCGAGCGCTTCCTGGCGAAGCGCGAGCAAGGGTCCGTCGAGACGCAGCGGCTTCTGATGCCGTACATCCTGCGGCTCAGCCCCACGCAGCGCGCGCTCTGGGACCAGATCGCGGAGGAACTGGCCGCATCGGGTTTCGAGGCCGAACCGTTCGGCCAGGGGACCGTTGCAGTGAAAGCCGTTCCGGCGGGCATCAAGTCGGAGGAGATTGAAAAACTCCTCGCGGAGATCGTCGAATCGCTCGAAAAGGAGTCGCGTGCGCTTTCGCCCGAGCGCGTGCGGGAGAAGATTGCGGCGTCGGTGGCGTGCCACGCCGCCATCAAGATCAATA
>CAYWWM010000045.1:0-10755 GCA_964461735.1 uncultured Solibacteraceae bacterium
ACACGCGTAAGATCGTCGGCAGCGTCAGATGTGTATAAGAGACAGTCTCAAGGCCGTCGAGGAAGCGGAGAAGATCGGCCCCGAAAGCGAGCTGCTGATCCGGCCGCTCTATGCGCTGGCCATTAGCTATGCCAACCAACAGAAGAACCCGGAGGCGGAGGCGGCCTTTCGCCGGCTGCTCGCAGTGCAGGAAAAAACGCTCGGGCCGGAGGACCCCGCCGTGGCGGCCACGCTGCGGTCCGTAGCGTTCGCCTGCGAGCTCCGCGACAACGATGACGAAGCCCTGGCGCTCTTCCGGCGGTCCCTGGCCATTATGGAAAAGGCGTTCGGGCCGGAGCACGTCCAGGTCGCGGACGCGCTGGCGACCCTGGCGGGATTTCAGGCCAGGCTGGGGCATTACGACGAAGCCCGGCCGCTGCTCGAGCGCGCCTTGCCCATCCAGGAGAAAGAGCGAGGGCCCAACTCCCCCATGCTGGGAGGAACGCTGTTCAGCCTGGGGAAAACTTACAATGAACTGGACCAGGCTGCGAAAGCGGAGCCGCTGCTGCGGCGCGCCGCGGATATCATCGGGAAATTCCTGGGACCGGACGACCCCAACAACGCGGACCCGCTGCGCGAGCTGGCGAACTCCTATTGGAATCAGGAAAAGTACGCGGAGGCGGAGCCGCTTTACCGGCGGGCACTGGAGCTGCGCGAGAAAGCCTTTGGGCCGGATGCTGCGGAGCTGCTGCCGATTCTCGACGACCTCATCGAACTGCTGGTCCAAACCGACCGCATCAAGGATGCCGCCATCCTGAAAGTCCGCGCCGACGTCATCCGCTCGAAACAGCAATGACCTGACCCGGTCGCCGGATCGGACGCGGGATGTTACGAGACCTTCGGCCGATAAGGGTCTTCCGCTGCTCCGGCGCCCTCCAGCCTCGCAGTGGCTCTATAGCAGTTCTACAAATGGTGTAGACCGAGTTGTGGAATCGTAAGGGCACGACTTTAGTCGTGCCGAATCAACTTCGGTGGGGAGAGCGCTTTAGCGCCTGAGGTAAGTCTTCCGCAAGCTTTACGAGACCAACCTCAGCGGCTAAAGCCGCAGGGCATTGGACGACTTGCGGCATGGCCCGTACGGTCTACACTAAAAGTTAAACCGCTCTAGAAAATCGCCAACGGGTTGACCGGCGATCCGGTGCCGCCTTCGACGGGGATGGGGGCGAAGGTCATCAGGAACTCGTAGCGATTGAGGCGCCGGGCCGTCGCGGCGACTTGCTCCAGGTCAAGGTTCTCGACGATGCCGATGCCCATCCAGACCAGCAGCGCCTGATGGATGGGATTGCTGAGGATGCCCTGCTCCGGGCCCCAGCCGGGCCGGGGGTTCCAATCAATGTTGAAATCGTGGCCCGCGAAGGAGACGTCGCGCTCCTTGAAAAACGGGATGGTGTCGGCGTAATATCCGGCGACCTGGCCGGCAATGGGGCCGACCGCCACCCGGCGCTTCCAGCGGCCGATGTAGAGCAGGATGATGTCGCCGGGTCCGGCTTTGACGCCCGACTTCTGCTCCCAGGCTTCGAGATCGGCGCGCGTGATGGGGGTTCCCGGCTCGATCCAATCCACGCCCTTGAGCGCAGGCATGTCATACAACACGGCGCGGGTGACGATGCCGTCGCGGCGGCCCATGATGTCGCCCTGCTTGCAGCCGGTCTCCGGCGTGATGTTCTCGGCGACCGAGTAGCCGTTGTACATGCGGCCTTCATAAAAGAAATGGCAGAAGGCGTCGGTGTGCCCCACGGAAAGGCCGTGGTAACTCACGTTGTAATTGTCGGTGGTTCCGGTGGCGCTGATGCCGTTGGTGGTGCGCTGGAAGATGCGGTTTTCCGGGACGTCGGCCGCGGCCTGCTGCGGGACGGCGTGCGCCATCGAGACGACGATGCCGGATCGGACCAGCGCCGCCGCATTGCGGACTTTCTCGGGAGTGATCAGGTTCGCAGTGCCCTTTTGGTCGTTGGGACCCCAGCGGCCCCAGTTGCGCAGCTCCGTTCGCCAGCGGGCGTAATCCGCCGGCGTGACCGTGGCGGGATTGTTTTGGGCGCGCGAAAATTGCGGAAAAACAAACGCGGCAATCAGGCCGGCCGCGGGCAGCAGTCTTTTGAAGCAACGTTCCATTGGCTCCTCCGAAAAACCGAGACGGTTCGCCCCACGCGCAAAGCCTACGCCGTGCAGCATTCTGCGGTCAAGCGCAAATCGGACACAAATCGAGCGGCTGGCACAGGGGATGTGCGCCTCAGAACAGGCTCGGAAGGTCCCGCACGCCGTGCAGCACACGCAACACTTCGATCCCGCCTGGAACGAGACGGTAAAAGACAAGGTATTTGCCGACCGCGAAACTGCGGAGACTGGGGGCAAGGTCTTCCCGCAGCCGGCCTGCTGGCGGAGAGGTTCCCTTCAGGTCACAAGCCCGCAGGATTTTCCCCATCAACCGGTGGGCCGCTTCCAACATTATCTTGTGCGATGTAACAGGCAATCTCGAGGATGTCTTCCTCAGCCTGGGTGGTGTACTGAACGCGAATCATGTCTTGGCTGTCCGCGCGCGGCGCAGCCGCTTTCTGAGACGGCGCTTCATCTCCTGCAGATTCAACGGGCGAACCTCTCCACGCTCTGCCTGAGCGAGGCCGATCGCAATGTCCCTCCGCAGTTGCTCCAGTTTTCGCAGTCGCAGCTTGTCCCACAGATTGAGAAGATGCAGAGCCTCTTGGACCACGTCCCTGGCGGAGGAATACATCCCGCTTTGGACCTTCTGATGGACCAGCCGTTCCAGTTCCGGCGTTAACGAGACGTTCATCGGATGATCCCCAAGCCGCTTCGCGGACATATGAATCATAGCAGAGGAGGGCAAGCTTGGCTATTCCGCTACAAATGGCAGGAGCGTTGTCGCAGCAGGTCATCGAGCTGCTGGGAAAAAACCGAGCGCGGCAGAACCAGATCGCAGCCGGCTTGGTCGGCGGCCCGCTTCAGGTCCTCCTGCACGTGGGACAGGAAGCCGATGACGCGCACCGCCCGGCGCAGCGGATCGGCCTTGAGCCGGGCGACGAGAGAAACGGGATTCAGCCGGGCGTCGTTCAGATCGAGCAACAGCATCGCCGGAGAAGCGTCGGTCTTCTGGAGCAATTCCGGCTCGCCGCGGATGAATTCGACCGGCACGCCGACGCGTTGCGCCGCCGCCGTAATCTTGCCCACGAAGAACAGGTCGTTCACGGCCGCCAGAATCCGCACCGGCGTCTTTTGCGGCGCATCGTTTTCTGCCATCTCGTTCCTCATTCCCACTCTTGGCCCAGGCGCGGGGCGCTTCTACAACAACAAATCGAGCCGGGTACCTCTAACTGAAGTTGGGTGGGTCAAGTTAGAGGCCCCGGCTCAATGGACGCGCCATCCGGGGCGGATGGCTTTTGGTCAAGTCTAGTCAGTGTGTGTGGTTTGCCGATGCTTCTCCCCGTACAAATCCTTGAACGCCCGTGAAGTGAGCATCAGCCTGCATAAATCATCCCATGCCCTTTCGTCTATGTAAAGACATTTTTCGGGGACAGAAAATTTTTGTTCAGGCGGTTGAACGATGCGGGAACGCGGCGGACCGTGCTATAGTGACCGGGTTTTCTTCCGGTTAAGGAGGTGCGGCAATGCCCCATATTCAGATCACGATGCTCGAAGGGCGCAGCCCGGAGCAGAAGCGCAAGGTGGCCGAGCGGCTGACCCAGGTGGTGGTTGAGGAAATCGGCACCACGCGGGAGGCCGTGACGCTCGCTTTTGTCGAGGTCTCCCCCGCTAACTACGCGCAAGCAGGGGTGTTAGTGCTCGACCGAAAAAAGACCTGACGGCCCGCGCGGGGCCTGTCTGACAACCTTGGTTTTTGCGTCAGGGCACGGTTTCAACCGTGCCGTAACTGCCGCAAAATCAATCGGGCTTCAGCCCCTGAGGGTCGTAGTTCTGAGTTTTCACACAGACTCCCACGACCTACCCCCTGCGCCGGAACTGCTTGCTCAGCGACAGCCCCTGGGACTGGTAGGAGGAGCCGATTCCGGCCCCATAGATTTTCCGGGGAGGCTCCGTCAGCCGCTCATAGACCAGGCGGCCGACCAGTTGCCGGTCCTCGATCACAAAGGGGACCTCGTGGGAGCGGACTTCCAGCACCGCGTGGGTCCCTTTCCCCTGATCCAGCCCGTAGCCGAAGCCCGGGTCGAAGAAGCCCGCGTAGTGAATGCGAAACTCGCCGACCGAGGGATCGTAGGCCACCATCTCGCCGGAGAGGTCGGGCGGGATGCTCACTTTTTCTTTGGAGACCAGGATGTAGAAGTCATCCGGGTCGAGGATGATGCGCTTGCACGGCGCAATCGGCTCCCAGAACTCGTCGGGGTCGTAGAAGCCGACTTGGGCGAGGTCAATCAGCGGCGCGTGAGCCTTAGCCTTGTAGCCGATCACCGGCGAGCCGCTCCCGGCCAGGTCAATGGAAATGGGAAGTCCATGGCGGATTTCGGCCTCTGCCGGGCTGTCGTCGGCGGCATAGACGAGAGGCTCTTCCTCATGGAGTTCGTCGAGGGTCCCCTCGCGCAGCGGCGCCCGCGAGCCGCGCACGAAGCGCACCTGATTCAGCCGCATGCCCTCGCGCACCGCCACCGTGAAGGTGCGGGGAACGACCTCGGCGTAGAGCTTGCCGCGGTAGCCGGGAGGCACCCGCTCGAACTCCGTGCCGTAGTCGGTGATGAGCCGCGTGAAGAGGTCGAGCCGTCCGGTGGTGCTTTTCGGATTGGCCTTGCCCGAAACGTCGTCCGGAAAGAACCACTCCTCCAGCAGAGGGATGACGTAGACGCACCGCTTGTCGAGCACGGCCCCGTTGCGAAGATCAATCTCGCCCATGCCCAGTTCTCGGATTTTGGCTTCCACGGTGGAGGACTTGCCCGGCAGGAAACTGGCCCGGACCCGGTGGGCGACCGGTCCCAGGCGGAGATCGAGGCTGGCCGGTTGGATCTGAACGTCCGCAATTGGCGCCGCAGCGCGGAGCCATCCGGCGCTAATGAACTCTTCGATTTTCTGGGAAGGGAACACGCCCGTGCTCCGCAGTTTGGGCGACTCCTCCCCCTGCGGCGGCTCCCGCAAACCTTGCTGCAGACCAGGAAAGAGGAGTTGCTCGTTCATGGCGGGGAAAACCCTAGCACCTTGCTCCTTCGGGGTCAAGCGGTTCCCGTTTGCGTCGGCCTGTGGCCCGCGAGCGGCGGCGCTGCCAAAAGCGGCGAGGGAATTTGGGCCGCGCGCTCCGTTCTAAGCTATAATTCGCTTATCAGCCGGTAGAGAAAAGGAAGAGTCGCTTTTGTATCCGAGTTTCATGAATAATCCAGGTGAAAGCGCAGCTTTTTCCTATGAGCGGAGTCAACAAACACATTGAGAAAGCGGAAAAGCTCCTCCAGAAAAACAAGATGGAGGCGGCGCTGGAGGAGTATCTGCAGGCCTGGAAGGAAGAGCCTGCCAACGATGCCCTCGTCCAGACCGTCGCTGATCTCTACCTTCGCCTCAACCGGCTTGATGAAAGCCGCAAGTGCTTTGCCTACCTGTTCGACAAGTACGCGGAAAATAACGATCTGCAGGGCGCGACGGATTATTTCCGAAAGATCCAACGCTTCGGCGCGGTGGCTCCCGCGCGGGTGATCCGGTTTGCCCAGCTGCTCGAGAAGCCGAATCCCAAGGAGGCCGTGCAGCATTACCGCCTGGCGCTCGATGCCGTCGTCGGGCAGGACCCGAATCTGGCGCTGCAATGCCTCACCGGGCTGGCCAACCTGGAGCCTTCTTCGATCGAGATTCAGGCCCGCATGGGCGCCGTCGCCTTGAAGCTGGGAAAGAAAGACCTGGCCACTACGGCTTATCACAAGGTCGGAACACTGCGCATCTCCGAGGGCCGGTTTGCAGAAGCCGTCGAGGCGCTGGAGGAGGCTTTCCGGTTGCCGGGCGGTCCTCAGGCGGTGGGCATGGACCTGGCGCGCGCCTGCGCCAGAGCCGGCCGCTCCGCGCGCGTGATCAGCGTCCTCGCGGGCGTCGCAGAGGACCAGGAGGTCCTGCAACTGCTCGGTGATTCCTACCTCGCGGAACACCAGCTGGAGAAGGCCGAAAAATCTTATGAAAAACTCCTGGAAACCAGTTTGGCTGCGCTCGATCCGCTCATCACCGTGGCCGTGGAATATATCAACCGGGGCGCCATTCCGCAGGGGTTGCGGACGCTCAAGGGAATCGAACAGCAGCTCACCATCAGCCGGAGAGAGGACGCGCTCACTCGCTTCGCCGCGCGGCTCAGCAAGATCGAAGGCGCTCCCATTCCGGTTCTCGAATACGTCGCGCATCTGCTGGACCGGCTGCATCAGGACACTCCCCTGACGCGAATCTTGAATCAGCTCTTTGACCTTTACCTGGCCGCGGAGAACTTCCCCAAGGCGGCGGAGGTTCTGGAGCAGTTGTATGCCATCAACATCTACGCGCCGGAATGCTCCGAAAAGCTCGAGCAGTTGCGAGGCAAGCTCGATCCGGCGCTGTGGCAGGACCTGGCAGGACGCATGGGGTTTGCTTCCAAGCCGGCCGGAGAGGCTGCGCCGGCCCCGGTTCCGGATTCGCTGCTGGAGCCCGCCGCGACGGATAGCGGAGGCCAGACGGCGGCCAAGCCCGAGGAAAGCGGCAGCGGCGGCCTGCGCGACTTGATCCTGCAAGCGGAAATCTTCATGCAATACAACCTGGTGGACAAGGCCCAGGAGCGGCTCGAACGCATTGCCAAGCTCTATCCCCACGAAGACGAGCGCAACGAGGACGTTCGGGCGCTGTTCGAGCGGGCCAAGTACAAGCCGCCTTATGAGCCGGCTCCGGCCGCGCCCGCTGCCGCCGCTCCCGTTCCTGCGCGCGAGTCGCCGGACATGCGGAGCTACGTCAGCCGCGTGACGGAAGTCAGCCGCAATCTTTCCCGCCAAGGTACGGTGAAGGCGGTTCTTTCCGCGGCGGTCAATGACATCGGGCGGCATTGGCAGGCCAGCCGCTGCCTGATGGGCTTGCTGGCCTCCAACCGTCCGCCCAGCATGGCGCTCGAATACATCTCTCCGGGCGTGCAGCCCTCCGACCCGATCCTCATCGGAAAACTGTTGATGGGGTTGCAGCGAATCTTGATTGACCAGGGAACGTCCTTGGTGGTCGAGAACGTCGCCGCCGCCCCTTCGCTCAGCTCGTTGCAGAGCCTCTTGAAGACCTCGCAGGTCGAGTCGCTGGCGGCGGTTCTGCTGCGCGAGGAAGGCCAGCCCATGGGCCTGCTGATCCTCGAGCAGTGCGGCACTCCGCGCTCCTGGATGCTCAACGAGATGTCGGGCCTCGAGGCGCTCGCCGAGCAGGTCGTGCTCTCCGTCACCAACGTGCGCTTGCGCAACCTCATGCGCACGCTCTCCGTCACGGACGAGAGTTCCGGTCTGCTGCACCGCGATTCCTACATCCCGTGCCTGCTCTCGGAGGCGGAACGGATGCAGGCGCAGCAAAAGCCCCTGAGCGGCGTGGTGGTCCAGTTTACGCGGATGGATAACGCGCCGCCCGGACCTTCGCCGCAGCAGTCCGTGGAGCAGTTCGTGCAGAGTTGCTCGGCCACCTTCGTCTCGCATCTTCGCGCCAACGACATCGCCATCCGCTACGGGCCGCGCGCGCTGGTTCTGATCCTCCCCGCCACCTCCGGCAAGGAGGCCGTGACGGTGGTGGAGAAGCTGCGCCGGCTCGTGCTGGCTCCCGCCGCGGCCGGCTCGCAGGCCATACCCCGGATGGCGGGTTTGGTCGGCGAAGCGGTCCAGGAAAAGGGCATGGAGAATACCGACGTCGTGACGGAGCTGATCAACCGCCTGGAGAACGCCGCCGAGGCCGCTGTGCGGACCGGCGATAACTCCACGCGCCTGCTCGCGCCTGCCGCTCTCCGGGCGTAAATGGGGCGGCACGGTTTCGGAATCCGGGAACATCTGAAATCCGGAATTCGGAATCTGGAATATCTGGAATCCGGAATCTCTGGAAAGCGGGCTTCGTCAGTATGCTTCCGGCTACGCAGGATCAGGAGCAACAGACCAATCAGGAGCAATAGACCGGCATGGAGATTCGCGAGGTGGGAGTGGTTGGCTGCGGGTTGATGGGCTCGGGCATCGCCCAGGTCTCCGCCGTGGCGGGCTTTCCGACCACCGTGGTCGAGGCCAGCCGCGAGCTCTCGGACCGCGGCATGGCGGGCATTTCCAAGCGCCTCGCGCGGCTCGTCGAGAAAGGTTCGCTCGCGGCCTCCGAGCACGACGCCATTCGCAAGCGCCTGCGCGCCTCTACCGATCTCGCGCAGTTGTCGAATTGCGATCTCGTCATCGAGGCCATCATCGAAAACCCCGCGGAGAAAACCAAACTTTGGCGCTCGCTCGACCCGCTGCTGCGCCCGGAAGCGATACGCGCCAGCAACACCTCCTCCGTCTCGATCACCGAGATGATGATGGCCACGCGCCGTCCGGAGCGCTTCCTCGGAATGCACTTCTTCAACCCCGTTCCGGTCATGACGCTGGTGGAGCTCGTGAAAACGCTGCTCACCGACGCGGAAGTCTACGAGACGGCCGTCGCCTTCACGCGCAAGCTCGGCAAGACCGCCGTGCACACCACCGACCGCCCCGGATTTATCGTGAACCGTTTGCTGGTCCCTTATTTGACCGACGCCATCCGCGCGCTCGAAGAGGGTGTCGGCTCGATCCCCGATATTGACCGCGCCATGAAGCTCGGCTGCAACCATCCCATGGGGCCGTTCGTCCTGATGGACTTCGTCGGCCTCGACACGACGTATTACATCGCCAATATCCTCTATGAGGAGTTCCGCGAGGCTCGCTTCGCGCCGCCGGGATTGCTCAAGCGCCTCGTGATCGCCGGACGCCTGGGACGCAAATCCGGCAAAGGGTTCTATGACTACTCCGATCCCGAGTCGCCGAAACCCCTGGATCAGTTCGAACGGCTGTAGTGGGTTTTGCGATGACTCGGAACTACGAACCTCAGCGGCTGAAACCCTCCGCCCGAGGGTAACCGCTCCCGTTCTGACGTTCTATTGAGGATCGCATTTCATAGCGCGGGTCCGTCAGGGCACGACTTCAGTCGTGCCGTTCAGCCAGGCAGAAGACATCGGCTTCAGCCGCTGAGGTGGGTCGGAAGCTGCGAGACCGGAACCATCGGCGTGCGAAAGACCTCCCTCAGGGGCTAAAGCCCTTTGTCCTTCGGCGCTTTTTCGGCATGGCTGAACCTGGATTATTCATGAACCTCACAATCACAGAAAACGTTCGGTTTCTCTAGCCCAGGCGTTCACGCCTGGGAACACGGAATCGAATCATTTTCTTTCAGCCCCCTTGAGGGGGGCTTCTGGCCCAGGCTTTGGCTCGACCAGCGGGAAGTAAAGCCCCCTTGAAGGGGGCTAAACAGTGTGTCGGCCTCATCCAACCCAGGCGTAAACGCCTGGGCTACGGAAAAGACGCGGCTCCCGATCTGCACAACTCGGGGGTCTCATGAATAATCCAGGTGAAGCCATGCCCTGACGTCCACCTGCCGCGCTTTATTATGCGACGCTCAGTAAGAGCTCACCGTCTAAGCTGAATCATGCGGAATTGTTCACGGACCTCTTGAAGATGTCGGGCGAAGTCCCCTACCGTCTTGTCAAACAGTTCCTGCGATATAGAATCATGGGTGAGCGCCACAAGGACTTCACTGGCTCTCTGTTCAAACTGATCGAACTGATTTTCCATACGTTCTAATGAACGAGATGGCAGTTCGTAGGCATCTCCGCAAAACAACCCGACAACGTCAGTATCCCCACCACAGCCGTGGACGTATTTTTTTGCCTGTGAAAGGACGTAGACGCCAAACAACATGGCCTGTTGCTTCCAGGGGTCCTTGTCGGCTTTGAGAAGGGCTGCGGATAAATATCTAACAAGAGCCGAGTCTCCAAATCCTATGAAGTCATGCAAGTATACTGGCGAAATTGCTTTGTCAAAAGTCTTAAACATTGCCGGGCGCTCACTGTCCACTCCCACCAACATCTGAAATGGTGAGGTCTGCTCGTTCAGCACGGCGTTCAAGGTTTTCTGCAACTCCCGCTTGACTTCGGCGACAGTCATGTCGGCGTCTCGAATCCTTTTTCCAAATTCCTCAAAGACGGTATTGTTAACATCGGAGAGTCCGGCGTATGTGTATCCGACTATCCCCCTGCTCAGCCCAATTAGTGAAATCTTCCTCTGGTAGAACTTGAAGTCTCCGGTACCAATTTGGCGGTCCGCAAAAAGCAGAATCCATGCGTCCCGACAAAGAACGCCAACCCCTATGGACATGGCCTTACCTCGGTGGACCCGCAGAGGATTCTTCGGTTTAGGATATACTAATGGCTGCGGATCACGTAGTACGATAATCACTCGGCGCTCCTTTCGCCAAGTAAATAATCTCGACTAAGGTCGTGCCCTGACGAAAACCAAGCTTTTTAACACAGGCTCTCTAGCGAGTTCGACTTTCCATGTCCATGACCTTCGAAAATCTGCTGCTCGACGTGAGCGAGCGGATCGCCACTGTGACCTTCAACCGTCCGAAGGTGCTGAACGCCCTGAACGCCCGGACGATTGAAGAGTTGGACGACTGCGTTCGCGGTCTGGAGCAGGATTCCGGCGTCGGGGCGGTGATCTTCACCGGGGCCGGAGAGAAGGCCTTTGTCGCCGGGGCCGA
>CAYWWM010000046.1:0-7006 GCA_964461735.1 uncultured Solibacteraceae bacterium
GCGGCTTGGCCGTGTTCCACTTCGCGCACACCTTGCGGGCGAACTCGATCTACCGGTTCCCGCAAATGCCCGTGACCGGCGTCGTTGACAAGCTGCTGAACGGCTGGTGGTTCAGCGGCATCCTGAGCGTACAGACCGGCGAACCTTTTGATTTGGAATTGAGCGGCGACCGGTCTCTCTGCGATTGCGATGACCGGCCGAACGTGTTTGCCGGCCGCACCAGCTCCAATATCATTCGGACCGAGCGCCCGGAAAAGTCGGAGGGATACTATGATCCTTCGGCGTTCTTCCTGCAGCCAGCGGGAACCTTGGGCAACCTGGGGCGCAATACCCTGATCGGCCCGGGCTTGGCCAACCTCGACTTCTCGATCGCCAAGGACACCTCGGTCGGGTACCTCGGCGAGGCCGGGAAGGTTGAGTTCCGCGCCGAATTCTTCAACATTTTCAACCGCTCCAACTTCCGGAACCCAGATACGGAGGCCGCCGACGGAGGAGCGTCCGAGTTGACCCTGGTCCCAACAGAATCGGCGGGACGGATCAGCGAGACCAGCACCCGCTCGCGGCAAATCCAGCTCGCCTTGAAGCTCGTGTTCTAGTCTCGAGTTCGCTGACTGCGGTGACTTGTTTTCCGGAGGAAGGCAAGAAACTCTCCAAGTGCTTTGGAGGCAGGAAATCCGTAGGTGAGATGCGAGGCTCAGTTTCTTCCTGCTCCGAAGCAAAGATGCATGGACGCTTATGCAAGCAGTAAAGGAGGACATCGTGCTAAGAAAAATCGGACAGAAGGGTATGTATGTTCGGCGTTTTGTAGGGCGGGATCGAGTGTTCGTTCTGTTGGCGTTTTTGCTGTGCGCGTCGCTGGGACTCGCGCAATTGAACACGGGGACCATCGTCGGGAGCGTTACCGACCAGTCCGGCGGCGCAGCGCCCGGGGCGGCCGTAACGGTTCGCAACGTGGAAACCGGCGTCACGCGAACGCTGCAAACCAACGCGGCGGGACGCTACGAGGCGCTGGCCCTTCCGGTCGGCAATTATGAAGTGGATGCGCAACTGGCCGGCTTCCAACGCGCCGTTCGCAGCGGCATCACGCTGACGGTCGGCCGCAACGCCGTGGTGGACTTCGTCCTGCAAGTCGGCGAAGTGACTCAGGCGATCACCATCACCGGCGAAGCCGCGCAGGTCGAGACGACCACGGCGACGGTGACGCAATTGGTGGATGAACGCAGGGTGTTGGAGATTCCTCTGAACAACCGGGACCTGACGCAGCTCGCGTTTCAGAACGCGCTGGTGCTCAAGACCCCGACAGGAGCGCCCGGTGCGAGGAACGCTTCGGGCGGCCAGGGGGATCACCTCTCCGTGGCTGGGATGCGCGGGAATATGAACACCTACTTGCTGGACGGAGTTTCGAACGCCGACATCTCCGGCAACTCGCAGACGGCCACCACGGCCTATTCCGGCGCCGAGACGGTGAAGGAATTCCAGGTCATCACCAACAACTATTCGGCGGAATACCAGAGCAAACCCGGAGCGATCATTAGCGCGGTCACCAAGTCGGGTACCAACCAGTTCCACGGCACATTGTTCGAGTTCCTGCGGAATGACAACGTGGATGCCTACCCCTGGGCGGCCAAGTCCCGGGCCGGAGATCTCGATAATGATGGGATCCCGGATCCGCTCAAGCCGGAGTTCAAGCGGAACCAATTCGGCGGTTCGTTCGGTGGACCGATTCTCCGCGACAAGACCTTCTTCTTTACGAGTTACGAGGGACTGCGGGAGCGGATCGGCGAGAACCGAGTAATCATCCTGCCCACAGCGGCGGGACGAAGAGGATTGCTGGGTCCAAATCTCTACGATTCGAATCGGCCGGAGCGGTTCAATCGCGCAGACTTCGATGCCGGGATCACTCCGATCCAAGTGAACCCCATCATTCTTCCCTACTTGAATCTTCTCCCCGTTCCCGGCACGGGAAACACGCCTCTGTTGCGGGAATTGCGGGACCCGGTCACCGGACTTCCGGACGGGCGGGCGGAGGTTGCCAGCCCGAGGAACCAACAGACGACGGGAGACTTTGGAGCCGTCAAGATTGACCACCAGTTCGCGAGCCAGCGCAAAGGCTTCCTGGCGTTCACCTGGAACGTGGACAACTCCACGCTGCACCGGATTGACGCGTTCCCGGGCCAGGCCAGCGCGGTCGGCGAAGAGTCGGCCAAGCAGGTGTACTCGGCGCGCCACACCAGCATCTGGACTCCCACGGTGCTGAACGAGTTCACGTTTGGGTTCACGCGGACGCAACCTTCGGAGTCACACCCCCAGAATGAGCCGGACTGGTCGAACGTCAACGGCGTGGACCTGCGATTCGGGCGGAACCGCGAGCGCATGGGACAGATCACGTTCGGAAACGACATCGCGACCGTGGGATTTCCGCGAGATCGTAACTTGTTCTCTCAAGATTTCTGGACGTTCCGCGATAACCTGTCCGTGTCCCGGACCAATCACACGCTGAAGTTCGGCGCGGAGATCAACCCGATCCGGCTCACCATGGACCAGGTCGGCGGCAGCTACAACGGAGTCTACAATTTTGACACCTTCCACCGCTTCCTGACGGGCGACGTGCGTCGGCTGGAGCAGGATGTCCCGGCCGGAACCCCGCTGCCCAGCGGACAGGTCGTCCGGGCCACCAAAATCTTCTATTACCAGCAGGAGCAGATGGCCTTCTACTTCCAGGACAACTGGAAGGTACGGCCCAACTTGACGCTGAACCTGGGACTGCGCTATGAATTCCTGACCGATGCCCAGGAAGCCGAAAATCAGTTCTCGAACCTGGTACACATTACGGACCTGGACCCTACGGTCGGGGTGAATTTCCAGAACCCGACCAAGCGGAATTTCAGCCCGCGCATCGGGTTCGCCTGGTCTCCCGGCGGCAGCGGCCAGAGCGCTATTCGCGGCGGCTTCGGCATCTACTACGAACTACCGACCATCGTCTACTGGCGGTCCCACTCCCAGGAGCTGGTGCCGTTTGTGGTGGCGGGATTTTTGGACAAAGATGATGCGATCCGCAAATATGGTCTAACCGGGGTGGACTTCCCGCATGGCCCGGAAACGCTGAGTCGCGAGTTGGCGGGGGTGCCGAGCTACCGGATGTGGGAGTACGAGAACCATCCCGCCTACGCCTATCGCTGGAGTCTGAGCTTGGAGCGGCAGATGGGAGACTGGTTTGGCTCGATTGCCTACAACGGATCACGCGGCGTGCATCTCTATACGAACGCTGACGCCAACCAGGCCAAGTGGGACGGCTATCCGAACAATCCCCCGGGCCAGGAGTTGCACTGGACGGAGCAGTTAGACTCCCGTGGCAGGAGCGTTCTGCAGCCGGCCCTCAATCCATCGTTTAACAACATCTGGGCCATCGCTCCGCGGGCCAGCAGCTTCTATCACGGGATGTCTGTCAATGTGCAGCGGCGGCTGTCGGCCGGACTCCAGCTCCAGGTCGGCTATAACTTCTCCAAGAACATTGATTTCGGGGCCGGCTCCACGAACAGGAGCGACGGGCTGCCGCAGAACCAGCGCATTGACTCCTACTGGCAGCATGGCCGCATGAAGGGGCTCTCCCTGATTGATTTCCGGCACAACTTCGTCACCAGCTTTACGTATGACGTTCCAAGAACGCCTTGGACGGGAGTTCTGGGAGCCATCTTGAATGGCTGGCAAACCAACGGCGTTTTGACATTCACCAGCGGGAGTCCGTTCACCGTGTATGACTCCAATAACCGGCAGCGGGATGCGATGCGCAAGAACGGGCGCATCACGCCGAACCTCATTGCCGACGGGGACCAGAACCCGGTGACGGGGAACCCCGACGCCTGGTTCGACGTGAACCAGTTCATCCCCTCGACCTGCCGCCAAAACGTGTACTGCTATGGGAACGTCGAGGGCACTCCCAACTTCAATCCCAATATTTCCGGCAGGTCCGCTACTACGCCACGGCCCGATCTGGGTTTTCAGGTCGGCTACTGGGGCCAGTTGGGCATGAATACGCTCACGAGCGATGGCTTGGCGAACTTCGATTTCTCGCTCTCCAAGAACATCCCGATCTCCGAAACGATGCGATTCCAGTTCCGCTCGGAGTTCTTCAACCTAACCAATTCGCCGAGCTACCGCCTTCCGAACTTTACCTTGTTTAACGGCAACAATGCATCACGGAGTTCTGAGGTCGGTCGGGTGGACTCGACGCGCAACGATGAGCGGCAAATCCAGTTTGCGTTGAAGTTCATCTTCTGAGACAGTGGTTAGTGATTAGTGGATAGTGATTAGTTTTCAGACACGGCCTGAGCCTAAACAACTCAGGCCGTGTTTGCTTTGTGGGACTCTTGCACTCGCTCTTCCACCTGCTCTTGCCCGAAGGGCAAGCCCGTGAATAGCCGTAGGTTTTAACCTACGGTCACGATGCCCAGAAATGCTCCGGCCCCGAAGGGGCCGACTCTTTCCGCCGAGGTCAACCCCTCGCGGGGTTGGATCTTGGTGGCGGTCTCCGGTCCCGCAGGTTGAAACCTGCGGCTATTTACAGTCCGGCCCTCCGGGCCGGCGGCTGGGATACACCCATGAGAAAATGGTCTAGTCGCCGGGCCGGCGGCGATATCCAGTGCTGCGAGTGAACTGACCCGCTACTGCGCGGGCGCAATTTCCCTTGACAATCGCCGCCAAGTGAGCTATTTACGTCCCAGAGGGAGGCGGGCTGTGGCGGACCTCCTGAAGTCCAGCCGACTAAGTTTCCAATGCCGCTTCTCGAGGGAGAAACGATGCGATTCAAGAGCGTAATTTCGGACACAAGAAAGAGAACCGTGACTCTGCTGGGCGCGGCCGCCGGGCTTTTCCTGCTCTCGGGACTGGTCTTCGCGCACCACTCCAACGCCGTAATTGACAAGGACAACGCCACGACGGTGTCGGGAACGGTTACGCAGTTGGTGTTTGCCAATCCGCATCCGGCGATCTATTTTGACGCCGACGTCAAGGACAGCCGGGGCGGTGTCGTCAACTGGTTTGCGGCGGGCGGCGGGGGAGTGTTGGACATGCGCAAAAAGGGCTGGACCAACAAGACCCTGCAGCCGGGAGACCGCATCCTCATTATGGGCCACCAAAGCAAGGACGGCCGGCCGCTGATGGGCTTCCGCAAGCTGTATCGCTGCAGCGGCGAGGAGGTCCCGCTCGGCTACGACCCCACCAACCGCAGCGAGTACTCGACGCGGGTCAAGTGGGACGACATCAGCCCCGAACGCGTCCGCGCCATGTGCCAGCAGGGCACGCTGCAGGGAACGATCGGTCCCCGGCCCTTACAATAGGTGTTAGGTGTTAGATTTCGCGCACGCTGTTTGCCGCAATATTTTTGCTCGCGGCGGCACACCGTGGAATTCGAGGCGCACTCAGACGGCGGAGAAAAAGGGGAATCGCACAATGAGAAATCGCGTGAGCAGTCTGATTCTTGCCGGGGCAGCGGCATGGTTCGCTCTGCCGTCAGCCGTATTCGCCCAGGCTCCCCGACAAATACCGCGCACCAGCGAGGGCAAGCCGAATTTTACCGGGCTATGGTCCGGCGAAGGAGGAGACGGCGCGAGGGCGACGAGAGCGCAAATCGCGCGCGAGCTTCCGCTCACGCCGTGGGGCCGGGAACAGGTCGAGTACACCATTCGCGGCGACGGAGAATATCCCGGAGAAACCGGAGCGCCTGAGGACCCGAGATTTCACAGCCTATGCGGCGGCCCGTCGAGTCCGGCCAACGTCGGCGGCCGCATCGAGATCAGCCAGAACCCGCACCGGCTGTTTCTGGTCTACCTCGGGGATGTCACCCGCATGTGGGCGCGGCAGTTCTGGATTGGCCGCGAACATCCCAAGGATCCCACGGATTACGAGCTCACCTGGATGGGGCATTCGGTGGCCAAGTGGGACGGTGACACGCTGGTCGTGGATACCATACGCGCTAAGGGTGGAACACTGCTCGACCGGCGCATGGCCGCCCCCCAAAGCGACCAGTTGCGCATGGTAGAGCGCTACCGGTTGACCGACAGCGAAACCCTGCGCATCGAGCGCAGCTTCGAGGACCCCAAAGCCTATACCCGGCCGTGGAACAACACGAAGGTTTACAAACTGCAGACCGACTGGGGCGAGATCGCCGGGGAGTGGGAGGTTTTGGAGCAACACACCGTCTGCCAGGGCGGCACCTATCCGAGCGAGCATGATCCCTGGTTCCAGACCTCGGATAAGACTGTTCCGAACCCGCGCTGATGCGAAGCCGGGCACGATGGCGGCTGACGTCCCTGCCTGGAGAAAGGATCTGTAAGATGACCATTCACACCTTGTGGTTGATGCTGGCGGCGATGGCGCTGCTTCCCGGAGGGCCCCTGTTGTGGGCCCAGGCACGCCCGAACCTCTCCGGAATCTGGTCGCGGGCGGACAACACTCAGAATTTCAGCCAGGCCGCTCCGCCGCTGCAGCCGGCGGCCAAGGCCGTCTACGATGAGCACCGCAGAGGCGTTGCTCTGCCTGCCGGTGGACTGGATGAACTGGACCCTACGATTTATTGTCTGCCGCACGGCATTCCGAGGGCCATGGCCTCCAACTCCCTGTTCGAGATCGTGCAGGGTTCCGACAAAGTGGTGCACATTCTCTTCGAGCAAAGCTACATGCAGCGGCGCATTTACCTGGACGGGCGCAAGCTGCCGGACAATTATCCCCCCACCTTCATGGGGTTCTCCACCGGCAGGTATGACGGCGATACGCTGGTGGTCGAGACGGCAGGCCTCACCGACGCGAAGTGGCTGGATAACAGCGGAATCCCGCATTCGGACGCTCTGCGCGTTGCGGAGCGCATCCGGCGCGTTGACCAGAATACCCTGGAGATTGACTTTCTGTTCAACGATCCGAAGACCTTCACCCGGTCCTGGGGTGGCAAGAAAACCTACCGGTTCCAGCCGGACTGGCAGGTGATGGAAAACACCGGCTACTGCGAGGACCG
>CAYWWM010000046.1:7106-10637 GCA_964461735.1 uncultured Solibacteraceae bacterium
ACCGGTTCCAGCCGGACTGGCAGGTGATGGAAAACACCGGCTACTGCGAGGACCGGTTCCGGTACAACTACGGTAAGAGGATATTTAAGGGCACGGTGGATTGGCAGTCGCCGGAACAAGCGGAAGGGCGGTAGAACTGCCGCCCGGAAGTAATGTGTGAGGAGGCGTGTGATGAGCATTCGCTCCCTGTGGCTGACGTTGGCGACGATGACGCTGCTTGGCAACGCCCCGGTGTTGCTCGCTCAGGCCAGGCCTGATCTTACCGGAATCTGGACGCGAACCGGCCCAGGGGCGAACCAGAATTTTGCCAAGGGGACTCCTCCGCTCCAACCCTCGGCCAAGGCGATCTACGATGAGAACCGGGCGGGTACGCCCCCGGGTACGGACGACGGACATGACGAGGTGGACCCCACGACCTATTGTCTGCCGCTCGGCATGCCGCGGGCCTTAAGTTCGAACAATCCCTTCGAGGTCGTGCAGACGGCCCAGGTCGTTTACATGTTGTTCGAGGCAGCTCAGATGCAGCGCCGCATTTACCTGGACGGACGCAAGCTCCCGGAGAATTATCCTCTCACCTACATGGGATTCTCGACCGGCCGGTATGACGGAGACGCGCTGGTGGTCGAGACGGCCGCCATCAGCGACCTGCCTTGGCTGGATCAGAGCGGGTCTCCCCATAGCGACGCTCTGCGCATTACGGAGCGCATCCGGCGCGCCAGCCAGAGCATGCTGGAGATTGCGTTTCGATTCGAAGACCCGAAGACATTTACGCGGCCTCTGGAAGACACAAAAACCTATCAGCTCCGGCCAGACTGGTCCATCATGGAAAACATCGGTTACTGCGACGACCGCTTCCGGTACAACTACGGGAAGAGGATCTTCAAGGGGACGGTGGATTGGCAGTCCCCGGAGCAGGCGGCGGGCGGGCGGTGAGCGGGTAGCCGAATGGCACGGAAAGGAAAGGAGCCTACGATGCTTAGTTCTTCGCGTTTGATGCTGGCGGCAATGACGCTGCTGATGAGCGCAACTGCGCTGGTCGCCCAGACTCCACCCCGGCCGGACCTTTCCGGCATTTGGTCGCGCACCGGCCCCGGCGCGCACCAGCCTTTTGGCCAGGGGGTCCCTGCGCTCCAGCCCTGGGCCAAGACGCTCTACGAGGAGAACGAACGAGGGCTGCCCCCGGGTGAGGATGGTCTCGACGAAGTGGACCCGGTGATCTATTGCCTGGTGCACGGCTTTCCCCGCATCATGGCGGGCAACCAGCCTATCGAGATCGTGCAGACTCCCAACCAGGTGTATCTGCTCTTCGAGGCTCATTCGGTGCAGCGTCGAATTTATCTGGACGGGCGCAAGCTGCCGGAGAATTATCCCAGCTCGTTTATGGGATTTTCGACTGGCCGATATGACGGCGACACGCTGGTGGTCGAGACGGGCGGCCTCAACGACTTGAGCTGGCTGGATCGGACCGGAATTCCCCATTCGGACGCTCTGCGCGTGACGGAACGCTTCCGGCGCGCCGCCCAGGATACTCTGGAGATTGCCTTTCTTTTCGACGACCCAAAGGCTTTTGTGAGGCCCTTGGAAGGGAAGAAAACATACACGCTCAAGCCGGATTGGGAGATCCTCGAGAACATCGGCTATTGTGAGGACCGCTTCCGTTACAACTATGAGCGGAAGGCGTTCCGCGGGACCGTGCGCTGGCAGTCCCCGGAACAGGCCGGAGGGCGTTGAAACATGCCCGAATGTCAGGCGCAAAAGGAGCTTACGATGAGCATTCGTTCCTTGGGTTTGATGCTGGTGACGATGACGCTGCTGATGAGCGCCCCGGTGCTGGTTGCCCAGACCCCGGCCAGGCCGAACCTGTCCGGTATTTGGACGCGATCGGGCCCGCGCCCCAACGAGAATTTTGGCAAGGAAGCCCCTCCGCTCCAGCCCGCGGCCAAGGCGATCTATGACGAGAACCGCAAGGGCCTGGCCCCGGCTGACGGCGGACTGGATGAGCTCGACCCCTCGATTTATTGCCTGCCGCACGGTTTTCCGCGCGTCTATGCCTCCAACCAACCCTTCGAGATCGTGCAGACTCCCACCCAGGTGTACGTTCTCTTCGAGGCGCACCTGATGCGGCGTCATATTTACCTGGACGGCCGCAAGCTTCCAGAGGCGTATCCGAACAGCTTCATGGGGTTCTCGACCGGCCGGTATGACGGCGATACACTGGTGGTCGAGACGGCAGGCCTCAACGACTTGACCTGGCTCGATACCAGCGGGACTCCCCATAGCGACTCTTTGCGCGTGACGGAGCGCATCCGGCGCACCGCCCAGGATACGATGGAGATTGAATTCTCGTTCAACGACGAGAAAACGTTTACGCGGCCCTGGGGGGATAAGAAAACGTACCAGTTGAGGACGGACTGGCAGTTGATGGAAAACACCGGCTACTGCGAGGACCGCTTCCGATACAACTACGGCCAGAGGGTGTTCAAAGGGACGGTAGATTGGCAGTCGCCGGAACAGGCCGCCGGGCGTTGAGACCGTCAGAGCCCGGAGCGTGAGCGACGGGACCTCTTTCAGAGACCTCCTCCGCGCGAAAGGAGCATACGATGAGCACTCGTTTCTCGTGGCTGATGCTGGGAGCGATGACGCTGCTGGGGAGCGCCCCCGTGTTATTCGCCCAGAGCCGGCCGGACCTTTCCGGAACTTGGGCGCGGGAAGGACGACAAGCCCAGGTGAACTTTTCAGAGCAGCCTCCTCCGATGCAGGCTTGGGCCAAAGCGATCTACGACGAGAACCAGGGGGGCGCTGCGGTGCGCGGGCAAGGGCTCGACGAACTCGACCCCACGACGTATTGTCTGCCGCACGGCATGCCCCGGGTCATGGCATTCAACTACCCGTTCGAGATCGTGCAGACGCCCCAGGTGGTTTACATGCTGTTCGAGGCCTGGCAGATGCAGCGGCGGATTTTCCTGGACGGACGCAAACTGCCGGATGCCTTTCCACTGTCGTTCCTGGGGTTCTCGACCGGGCGCTATGACGGAGACACGCTCGTGATCGAGACCACCGGTCTCAACGACCGGACCTGGCTGGATAACAGCGGCATTCCGCATTCGGACGCCCTGCGCGTCACGGAGCGTGTGCGGCGCACCGCCCAGAACAAGATGGAGATTGCGTTTCGATTCGAGGATTCGAAAGCGTTCACGCGCCCCTGGGAAGCTTCCATAAACTACGATCTCCAGCCGGGCTGGCAGATTATGGAAAACATCGGCTACTGCGAGGACCGCTTCCTGTACAACTATTCGCAGAAGTCGTTCAAAGGGACCGTCGGGTGGCAGTCTCCGGAGCAAGCCGCAGGGAAGTAAGCTCGAACATTCGACCCGGCGACCGCTCAAAATTATTTGTGTGGAAGCGCGGAGTTTTGTGATATCTTAACGAAGCGAGATCCCGGCACGCCGCGGGATCACTTGAGGAGGACTTACACGATGAAGACGAAGTTGTTTGCCGTGGCAGTGGGAGCGCTGCTGCTGTCGAGCGTGG
>CAYWWM010000047.1:0-10542 GCA_964461735.1 uncultured Solibacteraceae bacterium
TTAGCCGCGCGGGCGCACTGATGGCGGTCCCCCTCGATGTAGACCGACTGGAGATAACCGGCACCCCGGCAGCGGTTGCAGCCGACATCCGGCAATCGGGCCTGGGGACCGCTCAGTATGCCCTCTCCAGCCGCGGATCGCTCGTGTATGTCTCGGGTGGGGAGCAGGGGAACCCCAACACCCTGCTCTGGGTGGACCGCCAGGGGAGGTCCCAGCCCTTGCCCGGCTTCCGCGACGAGTTCTATCTCTGGCCGGACCTTTCCCCCGACGGCCAGCGGCTGGCCATTGGGAGTGGCGCAGTGAATGCCGGCGACCTCTGGGTTTACGACATTCCTCGTGCCGCGTTAACCCGCCTCACCTTTGACCGCAAGAGCAGCTTCCCCCTGTGGAGTCCCGACGGCAAGTGGATTGCCTATGCTTCGATTCTCCCGGGGGGAGCGTCCAACCTATTCCGGAAACCGGCGGATGGGAGCGGCGCGCAGGAACGGCTGACAGAGTCTCAGAACATTCAATACCCCGGTTCGTGGTCGCCGGACGGAAAGCTGCTGGCCTTCATGGAGACGGACCCGAGCACCGGCCTCGACATCTGGTTGCTCCCTCTCGACGGCGATCGCAGGCCACAGCTTTTCCTGCGCAGTCAGTTTCTAGAGCTGATGCCGGTGTTCTCTCCCGACGGGCGCTGGCTGGCTTACGTTTCCAACGAGTCGGGCCGAGAAGAAGTCTATGCGCAGCCTGTTCCCGGACCCGGCCAGAAAATCCAGATTTCCACCGCAGGGGGCACACAACCGGTGTGGGCCCGCAACGGCGAATTGTTCTACCGGAACGGCGACCAGATCATGGCTGTGGAGGTCAAGACGCAGCCGACTTTCAGCACCACTCCCCCGCGCCTGCTTTTTGGGGGACCGTACTTTTGGTTCACTGGTCGGTCCAACTTCGACGTTACGCCCGACGGCCAGAGGTTCCTGATGCTCCAGAGCCAGGAATCTCCTGCGACTCAGGTCAACGTCGTGCTGAATTGGTTTGAGGAGCTCAAGCAGCGTGTGCGGGCGCAGTAACCCCAACGGCGACCGAGATGGATTGGAAAGGGTAATGTGAGCAACAGTGCGAGCAAAGGAGAGAATCTGTATGAATCGCAGTCTGATTCTTGCGTTGAGCATCGTGATTCTGGCCGTGGCTGCTAGCCGCGGCGCTTCCCCGGGTTTGCAGCAACCGAGCCGCCCCGCGTCCCAGCCGCCGCTGCGGATCGCCATGACGGAAAAGGGGTTTCAGCCATCCAGTCTCCCGGTTCGTCTGAATGTCCCCGTGAAAATCGCGTTCGTGCGGCAAACCGATGACCTCTGTGCCACGGAAGTGTTGATTCCCGAGTACAATATCAAACTCGACCTCCCCCTGAACCAGCCGGTCACGGTCGAGCTGACTCCCAAGAAAACCGGAGAAATTGTATTCGTTTGCGGCTTGATGGCGTTCAAAGGGACGCTCGTGGTAACGGAGAAATGAGACCCCTTGCGTCGCGCCAACGACGCGACTCGATGGAAGGCACGCTCTCCCCTACCGAAGGATTGCCAGTTTGATTTCCGGGGACAAAGCCCCGTCGCGCTGTGAATAAAAACGGAGGTTAGCAACCAACCTTTCCCGAGGAGGGATTGCCATGAACCGCAGAGTGTTCTTTTCGTGCGTTTTGCTTTGTTCCGCGTGCCTTTGGACGGCTCCGCCGAGACTGTTCGCCCAAGCAACCGAGGCGCAAGTCCAGCTTAGCCGAGAACAGATGGAAGAGTTCTTGCGGACGGCGCGAATCGTTCGCACGAGGGCGATTCCCAGAGGCATCACCGCCCCCCTGAGGGCCACGCTGAGCGACGGAAGCCTCACCCACGACGCTCAGATCCAGTCCCATGATGAGTATCGGAGCCAGTTCCAATCTATCCAGGGCACCGAACTCAATTTCAAGGACACGTACAAGTTCAATATCGCAGCGTATCGGTTGGACAAGATCATGGACTTGCAGATGATTCCGGTCTCGGTCGAGAGGAGGGTGCAGGGCAAGCCTGCTGCCATGACCTGGTGGATTGACGATGTGCTCATGGACGAGACGGAGCGCCTGAAACAGAAAATCGAACCGCCGGACCAGGACCAGTGGAATCGCCAGATGTATCTGGTTCGCATCTTTGATCAGCTCATCTTCAACACCGATCGCAACCTGGGAAATCTGGTGATCGCCAAAAACTGGAAAATCTGGATGGTGGATCACACCCGGGCGTTTCGCCTGCTGCCGACCCTGCGCACTCCGGGAAATCTCGTCAAGTCCGACCGGAAACTGCTCGCCGCACTGCGGAAGCTGACCCTGGAAACCCTCCTACCGGAACTCCAGCCGTATTTGACAAGGCAGGAGGTCGAAGCCCTGCTGGCGAGGCGCGATTTGATTGTCCAGCTTTTCGACCAAACGATTCTCGAAAAGGGAGAGGGAGCGGTTCTGTACGACTTCCTCGAGGGGAACGTCAGTCAACGCTAAGTTCGCCGGCGGGGGGAGTGTGGTGAGTCCCCAACTCGCCACGCCAACCGCGAGGCAAGGGCCTCATGCTAATATCGTCGCGTATGGTGGTTAGAGGAAAGCGAAGTTGCTTCGTTCTAGCCAGGCGGCAAAAGCTGTGCAGCTTGGGGCGAATTCTGACTCTTTGGGTCCTCTGGCTGACACTGGCGCCCTGGTCTCCCAGCGCCTCGGCCACTGATGTATGGACAGGGGTCCAACGCATCGTGGCGATCGGAGATGTCCACGGGGACTACCAGCAGTTCGTCACTTTGCTTCGCGAAGCGCAACTGATTGATCCGCGCAATCGCTGGACGGGCGGAACAGCGCATCTGGTCCAGACCGGAGATATCCTCGACCGAGGCCCCGATTCCCGCAAGGTGATGGACCTGCTGATGAGCTTGGAACAGCAGGCCCGTCGAGCGGGAGGACAGGTCCATGCGCTCATGGGCAATCACGAGGCAATGAATGTTTACGGAGACCTCCGGTACGTCTCGGCGCAGGAATACGAGGCCTTTCGTGACCGCAATTCCCAGAAGGTGCGCGCCTCTTTTTACGAACAGTACGTGGAAACGCAAAAGAGAACTTTACCGCCGGAGCAACTCCCCGAATTTGACGAAGCTCACCGTGGCGTGTGGGAATCGCGGTACCCCCTGGGCTTCTTCGAACACCGCATCGGCTTCAGCAGCCGAGGGGACTACGGAAAATGGATTCGGGGACACAACGCCATCATCAAGATCAATGATACGTTGTTCCTTCATGGCGGCATCAGCCCCAAATATGCGGCCGACTCGATTGCTGCGATCAACCAAAAGCTCCGAGCCGAGTTGGAGGATTTCACCAAGCTGGCTGGGGGAGTCGCCGCGGATGAGGAGGGCCCGCTGTGGTACCGGGGCCTGGCTTCCGGCGAGGAGGCTTCTTTGACTGCGCATGTCGAACAGATTTTGGAACAGTACGGGGCTCGCCGCATCGTCATAGGCCACACGGTGACGGCTGGCGCGGTGATCCCGCGATTTCAAGGCAAGGTGCTGTTAATTGACGTCGGGCTATCGGCGGTCTATGGCGCGCGGCGTGCCTGCCTCGTCCTCGAAGGAGGAAAGGCTTATGCGTTACATCGCGGCAAGAAACTCTCACTCCCCATGGACTCCGGCCCCGCGCTCCGGGAATATCTCGAGCAGGCAGCAGGGCTCGATCCCTCTCCTTCCCTCCTGCAAAGGTCAATCCAGCAAACAGAAGATCGCACCGTCATTCCCACTCTTCCCTAGCAGACTGGTACCGCTTGCGAGAATCCAACCGAGTCCAAGCTTCAAGTACCCCGGGAGTAAAGGCAGGGATCATGGCGGCTTCGCTCGCTGTTCAGCCGGGCACATCTCGCAACGGATGGGTGGACCGTGCCTTGTTCCATCTTCGTGTCCATGACAGGAGGGAACCACGGAGACCAAAGGGAACAGGAAAGACAAGAGGGCCATCACCGCGATGGCCTCCGAATGCCTATCAATATTGACTGGAAATGCTATCCGGAAGAATTGGTAGCGCTACCGGGAATCGAACCCGGGTTTTGAGATTGAGAATCTCACGTCCCCATTCCATATTGAATACAAAGGAGTTAACAGGCATGACATCCATTCTCTAGCAGGATCTACTGTTCCTAGAAAACGCATATTATGTGAAAATAATCTATCAATAAATGTCTAAAACCACAAATTTTATCTATATGAAAATATAATTATGCAATTTATACGAATATTTTATGCTGAATATGATTGACAGAGCCGATTTATTGCCACAAGATATTGTGGTGAACATAGTAACGATTCAGTTACCTGGAGTTGTGAAAACGTGCGCCAAGGAATCCGGCCTCCAGCTTTTGCAGACAAATTTTCGCTTCTGGATTTTGAGGCGGCCCCGATACCGGTCATTAGTCTTTACCCCGCCCCGACCCCAATTTCCCTGGAGGGCTTGCAGATCGAGGTTTGTGGGTTAGAGCAACCTCTACGAACCGTTTCTGGGCGGGAACTGGGTGCTTTGCAGTCGGTAACATTAAAAGTCCCCTTGATTTGCCAGATTTTTAACTGGTCAGAGGTTGTGGAGTGGGAAGGCGTGGGGTTGGCGGACTTTCTGGAGGCCTTCCGGATTGAAACTCACCCCGAAGGCTACTATGCGATCTACTCTCGCGACGGAGTCTATTTTGAGACCCTTTCGGCGGACGAAGTGCGCGATCCCCGCGTGTTGCTGGCGTACAAGCTGAACGGCGAGCCCCTCTCAGAGGCCAATGGGGGGCCTCTGCGTCTGGTGGTCCCATTTCTCCAGGGTTACAAGAGCGTGAAGTGGGTTGACTCGGTCCGTGCCTTCCGCAAGGACCCCATCGGCATCAAGCGCCTTCTTGGGCAAAGCCCAACAGGGCAGTTAAATTCCGAGTGGCTGGCCCTCTACGGGATCACTTTGCCCCCAGGTCGGCCCGGGGATCCGCCGCCCCTTTCGGCAAGTTCCGCCAAACCTTCTCAAGCAGTTCCGGCTGGGCCAGTCCTGGGTACCAGCGCGACAACGCCTGACGCAGGAGACCTGACAACAGAAGCGCAGGCAAGCCTCAAGGAAGTTCTGGCGTTCATCCGTCCCAACAAACATCAGCTCACACGCCAGGCGTTAGAGGCTGCCGGGGTGGTTTCCTACACCACCTTTCGGGTGCTGGGGCGAGGTCGTCAGCGCGGCCTGAAGCTTCCTGATGCTGCTCCAGAAGATGCCGCGATTCGGTTCCTGCCCAAGCTGTGTTTTTCCATTTTGGTGGAGGAATCGCAGGTACCGGCGGCTCTGGAAGCCATCCTCAAAGCAAACCGCACCGGGCAGGGAGAACACGGGGACGGGAAGGTCTTTGTGCTGGATGTCTCCGATGCGGTGCGGATCAGCACCGATGAGAGGGGGCCAGCAGCGGTATGAGCCTCCAGGTGCTGTGGGCCATCATTCGCCCAGAAAAGAAGCCCCAGGTGCTAAGTCGTCTGGAAACCGAGGGCTTTTATGCCATGACCGAGAAGCGGGTCTATGGACGGGGGAAGCAACGCGGCATCCAGGTGGGTGCAGCCATCTACGATGAACTGGCCAAGACTCTGTTGGTGCTTGCTGTCGAAGAGGACCGTTGCCAGCGGGCAATTCAGGCCATTCAAGAAGAAGCACATACCGGCCACCCGGGGGACGGCAAGATTTTCGTGCAGCCGGTCGGCCAAGTCCTCACCGTTCGGACGGGAAAAGCGGAACTGTAGCGCCGGGGAGGAATACCAAGTGAAATCTCTGTGGATAGCACTCCGTAGCGGCCATCTCGGGACGCTCATTTCCACCTTGCTGTATTTCGACGTGAGCTTCATGGTGTGGGTCCTGGTTGGCGCGCTGGGAATCTACATTGCTGGGGATCTGGGCCTTTCTCCCGCCCAGCAGGGCTTAGTGGTGGCGGTCCCGGCCTTCGGCGGCGCCTTATTCCGAATCCTTCTGGGATTCCTGGCCGATCGCTACGGCCCGAAAAAGGTCGGTATGGTTAGCCTGGCAGCCGTACTGATTCCGCTCACCTGGGGGTGGATTGGGGGCACCACTTTTCATGAATTGCTCGGCGTGGGACTCCTGTTAGGGATTGCCGGAGCGAGCTTCGCTGTAGCGATGCCGTTGGCCAGCCGCAGCTACCCGAAGGAACACCAGGGTGTGGCAATGGGCATTGCCGGCGCCGGCAACAGCGGTACAGTCGTTGCCGCTCTGGTAGCCCCGCGGCTGGCCCAGCACTTCGGTTGGCACGCGGTGTTTGGTTTGGCTATGATCCCGGTTCTGTTGATCCTGATCCTGTTTGTGTTTCTGGCGCGCGAAGCACCGGACTTGCCTCAAGCGGATACGCTTCAGCAGACATTGCGCGTCCTTCGAGAAGAGGATCTGTGGCGGTTTTCGCTGTTTTACAGCCTCACCTTCGGCGGCTTTGTAGGGTTAGCAGGCTTTCTGGCCATCTTTCTTCATGACCAGTACGCCACGCCGCCCGTGCTGGCAGGGACGCTCACGGCACTGTGCGTTTTTGCGGGGAGTTTTTTCCGGCCTCTGGGTGGGTATCTCGCAGACCGGATCGGCGGAACCACGCTGCTTTTTTGTGTGCTTCCTGTGGTGGAGGTCGCTTTGGTGGGGGTGAGCTTTTCTCCTTACCTGTGGTTGACCGTGAATCTGGTTTTTGTCGCCATGATGGCCCTGGGGGCAGGCAACGGAGCCGTTTTCCAGCTCGTTCCCGAACGATTTCACAGAGAGATCGGCGTGGTCTCTGGCATCGTGGGAGCTGCCGGTGGGGTGGGGGGGGCGCTCCTCCCCCTCCTCCTGGGTTCGGCAAAGGAACTGACCGGTTCCTACCACGCGGGACTTACCGTCTTTATAGCGGCCATGCACCTGAGCCTGTATCCCCTGTTGCGGTACCACCGTTCCCGGCACCAGAGAATGGCCGTTCGAAAAGCGAACGCCCCCACCCTAACAGGACAGCCCTTCACGATAGAGGTCGCTTCGCCGGATTCGGGCTGGGACGGAGGCCGAGTCCGCATGGAACTGGCTTTCCCCGGCAACTCGACGACTTAGCTCCGGAAAATTGAGAACGATCCAGAAGGAGGGTCATGCTCAATTCTGTTTCCCACTTGGCTGACACCGAACTGGTTTGTAATTGCAACAGCGTGACCAAGGGCACCATTGTGAAGGCGATTCAGCAAAAGGGATTCACCAGCCGGGAGGAGGTGGCCTTCTTCACGCGCGCCAGTACCGGTTGCGGGAGTTGCGCGCAGCTCGTGGAAGACTTGGTGAGCCTGCATCGCCCCAAACAGATGGACTCGCAGGGCACCGCTGTGGGTCAACAGGGCGCTCCTGACCAGTTCCGTTTTGAACCGCGCCAGTATCCGAAGAACCTCGACGCGCCGCGAATCAAAAAGGAGGGTCTGGAGCTGGATTTCTCCCGCATTCGTGAGTTAGGAGTCCGTGCCCTTTCCGATGATGACTACTACCGCTTGAAGACCTATGGGGTATGCAGTCAGAAACATCCGGAATACTTCATGATGCGCATCCGAATTCCGGGCGGACGAGTGACGGCAGAGCAATTGGACTGCCTGGCGGAACTGGCGAAATACTATGGGCGGAGTTGGGGCCATCTGACCACGCGCCAAGATATGGAGCTGCATTGGGTCCGTATTGAAAAAGTCCAGGAAATTTGGGAGCAATTGGAAGCGGTGGGGCTGACCTCCCGCTCGGCCTGCGGGCATACCTTGCGCAATGTGATGGCCTGCCCGCATGCGGCGATCTCTCCCACTTCGGCGACCGATGTGCGGCCCTGGGCTAAGGCCATCAGCGACTATTTTGTAAGCCGCTCTGCCTGGATCAATCCGGCGATGCCGAATCGCCTGAATATCTTTTTCGCGGGCTGTGCTGATTGCGCCGCACACGCTCCGGTGAACGACATCGGTTGGGTGGCCGTAAATGATCCTGCTGGCGGGAAGGAGAAACCCTCGCTGGGCTTCCAACTTTGGGTGGGCGGCAGCTTGGGATCGTATCCGGTGTTGGGATTCCAGTTGAAATCCTTTCTACGCCCGGAAGAGGTGTTACCGGCCTGCCAAGCAATCTTTCACCTCCATATGCAGCACGGGGGACGCCAGAAAGGAAAAACGCGACTGAAATTTCTTGTGGAGGAATTGGGTCGGGAACGATTCGAAACGCTCTTTGAGGATGCCTTCGCCAGCAAGAAGGCACTTCCCGAAAATCGGCTCTTTCCCCTGAAGCTCAGCCATACCCCGCGCTATGAAGTTGCTTCGCCGGTCAGTTGGAAGGAGCGGCTTTCCGAGTTCCGCCAGAAAGAACTTCCGGCGGGGTGGAAACCGCAGCGACAGTCCGGGTACGCCGCGTGCGTGCTGGAAATTCCCCTCGGAGAGATTCGCTGGAAGCAACTGGCCGCGCTGGGCCAGATCGTCCGGCAGCACAGAGGCGTGGAAGTCTCGTTCAACACGGACCAAAACGTCGAGCTGCAATGGGTACGGAAAGGACAAATCCCCCTCATCCAAAGGACGCTCGGAATGGCTGAATTGACGATTAAGGGTTTTCCGGTAGGGCCGCGAGTCGTGTCTTGTCCGGGGACCCAATTCTGCGTCCTGGCTGTGACGAACTCGCAGGGAGCCGCACGCGACCTGCAAACTCAAATTGTTCCGAAGGATGAGAAGCAAGCGGAGCTATTCCGCAGCTTGACGATCCACATCTCCGGCTGTCCCAATAGTTGTGCCAAGCAGCAGATTGCCGACATCGGGTTGGTCGGGGGGATGGCGCCGCTCGGCGACCATCGCCGCTACTCGTATCAGCTTTCCGTGGGCGGAGGGCTGGAAGGCCAACCGCAGCTCGGGGTGGCGATCCGCAAGGGGTTGACTGAGGGAATGGTGGTCGGCGCTGTCCAGGCCCTTTTGGAGATCGGAGTCGAGCGCATGCGGCCGGAAGAATCTTTCCGGGAATGGGTCCTCCGCCTGGGACCGGCGGAGATCTCCCGCTTGTTGGAGGAGAAGCTGGCCCCGCAACTACCCCCCAAGGCGGACCGCATACGAATGAGCCCGGATTTATTGGAGGTCGGGAGATGAAAATGGTTTGGGCTACGCTCCGACCGGAGAAAATCAAAGACGCAATTGCCGGCTTGGAAAAGGCGGGTTTTTACGCCTTCACGCGGCTAGATGTAATGGGGCGGGGACGGCAAAAAGGGATAGCAGTTGGTTCCGTCCGGTATGAAGAACTGGCAAAAACGAGTTTGATGCTTGTCGTTGAGGATCACGAGGCCGACCGTGCCGTGGAGACCTTGAAAATTGCTGCTCGCACGGGCAATCCCGGGGACGGTAAAATCTTTGTCTCCCCCCTCGGGGCGGTTTACTCCATCCGATCCAAATCCCGCGAGAGATAGACCGCGTTGACAAGAGGCGCGCGCGAACCGCATCTCCCAAAACCGTTGCCCCGCGGTTTTTTCATTGCCGACCAAATCCCCCGCCAGGCAACCCGGTCCAACCAAGCCGGGAACCCACATCCTCACCCCGTAGTGGTGTCCACTTCAATAGGGCCCGAGGCGGACTTAGAAGAACCGGCGAGACAGAAAAGAAATCTCGCGGCAGGCTTTCAAGTACCTGTATTTATTGGCTGAAAATGCTAAACGGAAGATTTGGTAGCGCTACCGGGAATCGAACCCGGGTTTTGAGATTGAGAATCTCACGTCCTAACCCCTAGACGATAGCGCCGGCATCGCCACTCATCAATTGCCAGGAGCGATCTGAATTTAGACTAACGGATTCCCCCCTGCCGGTCAAGCACTCGGCGCAGGGGGCGCTGGGGGTATAGTTGCCTTTCCGAGGGCAGGGCGGTAGAATGAATCAACGTAGTCCGCAGCCGCCGCAGGGGCGCGGAAGAAGGCATGAGTGGGCAGCACGATGCGAGCGAGTGGCCGTCACGGGCAAACTGGAAAAATCGGCCCTGATCTGATCCTGCTCCGGTGGGAGCGGGCGGTCGCAGGTGTTTTCTTGAGCGTCGCCTGGGTGGCCAGCTCTGCCCTCGCTCAGGCGCCGGGAGTCTCGTTGCCGGAACCCGCTCCCGAGCCGGTCTCGGCAACCCAACTCCCCGAAGACGCGCGGTCCCTCGAGCAGCGCGGTGACGTTTACATGGTCCGCAAGTTTTTCGCCGAGGCCGTGGAAGTCTACCGCAAGCTGACCCAACTGGACCCCCGGAACGCCCTGTTCCGCAACAAGCTCGGCATTGCCTTCCACCAGTTGCAGGACCTGGAAGCCGCCAAGCGGGAGTATCGCCGGGCCATCGGAATCAACCCGAAGTATGCGCAGGCGATCAACAACCTGGCCGCCATCGAATATGCTCAGAAGAGATACCGCAACGCGATCTTGACCTACTTGAAGGCGCTCGAATTGACGCCCGGAGACGCTGTCATCTACAGCAACCTGGGAACAGCCTATTTCGCCCACGAACGGTATGAGTACGCGACGCAGTGCTTCCGCTACGCC
>CAYWWM010000048.1:0-10401 GCA_964461735.1 uncultured Solibacteraceae bacterium
CCATGTCTCGTTAGCCCGGCCCGGCACGAGCCGGATGCAAGACCACCCCTGGTAACGTGAGAGGTGAGTTCGGGTTCGATTCGAGAACCAAAAGTTACAGCGTGCCCGAGCCCGGTCCGGTAATTTTAGTCATGCGGAATTTGGAGGAGGCTCCGTTTCTGGTGATCTGGGAGGTGACGCAGGCTTGCGATCTGGCGTGCGCACACTGCCGCGCCAGCGCGGCGCCGTGGCGGCACCCCTTGGAGCTAACTGCCGAGGAGGGATTCCGTCTTCTGGAAGACGTGAAGGTTTTTGACAGCCCGTTGATGGTTTTTACCGGCGGCGACCCGCTCAAGCGTCCCGATCTGTACGCGTTGCTGCGAAGAAGCGTCGAGCTTGGTTTGCGCACGACCGTGACGCCCAGCGCTACGCCGTTACTGACCGCCGAAGTGATCGCTCACTTCCAGCGCGTGGGGGTCGCGCGCATGGCGATCAGCCTGGATGGGCCCGACGCGGAATCGCACGATGGGTTCCGGCGCGTGCCGGGCTCCTTCGGTCGGACTTTGTTTGCTCTCGCGGAAGCCCGGCGGATTGGTCTCGAGACCCAGATCAATACGACCGTCACTCGCCATAACCGGTTCCGCCTCGGCGAGATCGCAGCGCTGGTGGAGCAATTCGGCGCTTGCCTCTGGAGCGTGTTCTTTCTGGTTACCACAGGTCGGGCTCTGGTGGAAGATGATCTGACGGCGGACGATTATGAAGACGTGTTTGGTTTCCTCTACGAGTTGTCTCGCAGAGCCCCCTTTGACATCAAGACGACCGAAGCCCAGCATTACCGCCGCTTCGTTGCCCAACGGCGGAAGTTAGAAACCTCGGCTCCGTGGGACCCAACTCCGAGTCGAATCGCCCGCCCGGCGGCAATCATCGCCCGCGGCGCGGGAATCAATGACGGGAAAGGCCTCGTTTTTATTTCCCACACGGGCGAAATTTACCCCAGCGGATTTCTTCCCTTCTCGGCGGGAAATGTGCGGCGCGACTCCCTGGCCGATATATATCGGCATTCCCCGCTGTTCCGGGAACTCCGCGACAGCGCCCATCTGAAGGGGAAATGCGGCCGGTGCGAGTATCGGAACCTGTGTGGCGGCTCCCGGTCGCGCTCCTATGCGCTCACCGGAGATTATCTGGCGGAAGACCCCCGCTGCGTCTATCAGCCGGCCGAGGCAGCCAGGAAAATCGCATAGCCTCGGGTCGCCACGAGCTTTCCCCTAGGGCCGTTCAACTTTTAGTGTAGACCGTCAGGGCATCCCGGCTAGCCGCGATGCCGTAACCGCCGTAAGAATCAACCGGCTTTAGCCGCTGAGGTACGTCTTGTAAAAATACTCGACGGTCTACACTATTTGCTAAAATGCGCTAATCCTATGTAATTACATTCTTGCCGGCCCTGGCAGGAAATTTTTGAGCATATCGGTTTCAGCCAATGTTCACAGGCCTTCGGAGCGTTTTCCGAACCGGCCCAACGTTTCGAATCCGGAATTCGGAATCTGGAATCCGTCTGGGTGTTGTCGCGGAAACCACTGGCGTGTGACCTGACAACGAACAACTTGCAAGGCCGGATCACTATCTGTACATCGTGACCGTAGGTTAACGGAGATCGGGTCACTTTCTTTTGGATGCTGGCGGCCGTTTCCGCAAAACATCATTCACCCAGGCAAAAGCAGCCATGGAAGCAGGAAATCCCACTGTAGTCAGGCCCAGCAAGACGACATGGCGGACCTCCTCGGCGGGGATTCCCTCCGCCAGGGCGTTGCGAACGTGGGCATGGACGCCGCCTTCCAGACCTGCGCCCAGGGCGATCCCCAGCTTGACCAGGCGGCGTGTTCTGGCGTCCAGCGGGCCGGCCTCATGGCACAGCTTCGCCAAGGTTTCGAAACTGGCCCAAACCTCCGGATGCGGCTGCGCGAAGTGCGCGGGTAGTTCTGGCAGTTTTGTCTTCATGTTTTCTCCCCTTCTGAATTCGCATCCCCGATCGAAAAATATTGTCCCTTTTGTGACCAAAGTCACAGAAAAGAGCCTCCGTTGGGTCTATCCATTGTAATGGACGTTGGATGCCCTGTTGGTCCTGAAAGAGGGCGCATCTGACGAACCACGAGGAGAGACCTCCTCAAAGGCGTGCTGATGAGTCGGAGGCACTGGCGCCAAAGAGGTGCCTCCGGCTCTGTTCTCCTAGTTGCTTGGTCAGTCGGCAAGAACAATCCCATCTGCGCGTGCAGGAGTTCCTATGAAAGGTGTTGGCTCCGCTACTGGCAGGGTGGGCTCCGCATCGCTTCTGTGACAGAAGTTACAGCCACGGACGGCCTTCGCACGTATGTTTAGTTTTGGGAAAGGAGCGACACCATGGACACAACTTTCGTTCTCGCATTGCTGGCCGTCCTGGCGACTTGGGGCGGAGTGGGATGGCTGATGTACCGTTGGGGACCGGGCCGGGTCCGTCGCAAGGTGCAGTGCCCGAAACAGCACGTGCAAGCCGAGGTGGAAGTCTTGCAGACGGAGGGGGACTGGGCGAAGGGCGGTTGGGGCAGTCTCCGCCAGAGCGACGTCCTCGCCTGCTCCCTGTTTCCGTTGGGGCAATTGACGTGCACCAAAGAGTGCATCTTGCGGCGCAAGGCCTGAATTGTTTCTGCCGCTTCCCCAGGGGCAGCGCAATCGTTCAGGTTGTAAACGCCACGTCGAGGACCATCATCACGACGAATCCCACCAGCAGACCCATGGTGGGCCAGATCTGCGTTGGCGCCCCGGTGGGACTCCGGGATGACCTCCTCGACCACCACGAAGATCATGGCCCCGGCTGCGAACCCCAGCGCGTAGGGGAGAATCGGTTGCGCAAAAATCACGGCGGCCGCTCCCAGAACACCCGCCACCGGTTCGACCGCTCCGGAGAGTTGACCCAGCCAGAAGCTCTTCCACCGCGAGGCCCCTTCCCGGCGGAACGGAAACGCGACCGCGAGTCCCTCCGGTAGATTTTGAAGGCCAATTCCCAAGGTGAGGGCGAGCGCAGCCGCCCAACTCGCGGAAGAGCCATTGGCGGCTGTCGCCCCAAAGGCAACCCCGACGGCCAGCCCTTCCGGAATGTTGTGCAGCGTGATCGCCAGGATCAGCAGTGTGGTTCCCCGCCAGTTCGTCCGAATTCCCTCCGCGGCTTCCCGCGGGAAATCAAAGTGCAGATGCGGGAGAATCCGGTCGGCCACAATGAGAAAGGTTCCGCCCAGGAACAGACCCGCGGCGGGTGGGAGCCAAGCCACCAAGCCCCTGGCTCGAGAGATTTCGATGGCAGGAGCGAGCAAGGACCAATAGCTGGCTGCCAACATCACCCCGCCGGCAAACCCTAACATGGCGTCCAGCAGCTTCCGGTTCAGCGTCCGGGTGACAAAGACAACACTGGCTCCCAGGGCCGTCAAGGACCACGTAAAACAGGTGGCCAGGAATGCTTGACTAATCGGGTGGAGTTGCCGGAGGAAGTCCATGGAAGAGCTTGGGCACCCGAGCAGCGCACGCCCGGGAGTTCCAGGGGCGGAGGGAACGGGAACGGGACGCCCGGCGTTCGTCGCGACCCCGCGTCCCTAGGTCTGCGAACGCTCACCCTGCCGGGCGTCCCGGATCTGCCTTCTCGAGCGATCCTCGCTGTCATTTGCTAACGTACTGCCGACCGGCAGCGAGTTCCCTGGCTGCGTTTTTCCGATCTTATATCCTGCGGCCTTGAGCCTCCAGTTCCTCTGCCAGCACAAAATTGTCTCGCAGGAAATCCTTGTACTCCGCGCAAGACCTTACCTCCGCTTCGATGTCTTGCCGGTTATCCAGTAGATGTCGGATCGTTGCTTCGACGTTCCGTGCCACGCCGTTGTGCGCGCGGATCAATCGGTCAATGGCGACGCGCTGTTCGGGAGCAGCCTCGCTGCGCCGCCGCTCGAGTTGGTTCAGCGTGCTTGACAGAGTATTGACCAGCTCCTTCAGCTCCTCGAGCTTCAGACTGTGCGTGGCCCAATTTAATCCCGCGAAAGGGTATCGGTCCATTTCCGCGGCGGCCCGGGAAACCAGAACGGATGCGGTTCGGGCGTCGGAGAGAAGCCGAGCGACTTCCCGGGAATCTGGTCCCTCAGCTCCCAGCGCGGGCACGAACAAAAGGGCCGCCAGCAATAACGAAAGGCCGACGAGTGAAAGCACTTTCTTTGAGCGCATATGCGACTCCTTTCCTCTTGTGGCAGGTCTTGCGACCTCCGCAATTGGGATGCACAAACTCAGACCCTTTTCATGCTAGGCATGACCCACCGTAGAACAACGACTTTTGTCACAAGAGCCGGTCTCAAGAATGGATATTTTTGAGGCAGCCAGGGCATGGCTACCTTCAGCTTCTGAGGGCGCTTTCGATTTCCCTCCCTGCATCCTTCACACGAATAATCAGGCTAGAAACAGTGTGTTTTGGCGCAGCGGGTGTGTGTTCTGGCGTCCGGCTCATGGTCCTACGTCGGTCAGCCGCCCTGGCCTTGCATGGGGAGTGTGACTTTAGTCCTAGCGGTGGTACTCGCTTTGTCTATGCTGAATGGCGTGGCCAATGGCCACTCAGGTGCAAGTGCTTAGCTTCTGGACATCAAGGGTCGGAAAGCCGCCCAGGTAAGGTTTTGAGACATGCCGGCGTGTTCCAGTAAGGGGTTTTGCCAGCAGGGATGGCCGATCCGGCCGAGCAAAGGAGCCGTTGTATGATACTGAAAAATAAGTTGACAACTGTTCTGGCCGGAGTTGCGTTCGCGATGGCCGGCCCGTTATTGGCCCATCACTCGATCACGAATTACGACCGGGAGCATCCGGTCACACTCACGGGGACCGTAGTCGCTTTCAATTTTATCAATCCACATGTGACCATTGTCTTCGAAGTGGAGCAGGAAGACGGCACCGTCGTGCCGTGGGCTGCCGGAACCGCTCCTCCCCAAAGGCTCTACCGGGCCGGTTGGAACACCAAGACGCTGAAACCGGGCGACCGCATCACCATCACCGGGGCCCCTCACAAAGAGGGTATCAAGGAAATGGCTGTGATCAAGGTGGTGGGGCCGAAAGGGGATGTGCTTCCTGGGGGAGCTGACTAGCAACTACGCGACACAGAGCGGCGTTCGCAAATGGTTAGCTGAGACGGTCTGTTTCGTATAAGAAGCAAAGGGGGAAAAACCATGGATATCGTCGCTTGGATCAAGGACACCGGCCTTCACACCTGGTTGGCCGAATCGGTCGGCTGGTTCCCCTATCCCACTACTCTTGCCCTTCACAGCGCGGGGATGGGCATCGTCGTGGGCATGAGTCTGGCGGTGAATCTGCGGCTCCTGGGCGTTGCCCCCGAGTTGCCCCTGGCGCCGCTGAGAAAGATATTTCCCTTCATATGGCTAGGTTTTTGGGTCAATGCCATCAGCGGCGTGGGCCTCACGTTCACGGATCCGGACAAGCTCCTGAACTGGATGATCTGGATCAAGTTTGCGTTCCTGGCGCTGGCCCTGGTGAGCTTGCGGATCATTCAATCGCGCGTGTTTGGCAATCCCCATGCCGAGGAGCCTCTCTCGGAACCGAGCAAAGCGTTGGCGGTCGCGTCCATCGTCTTCTGGGTAGGGGTGATCACGGCGGGTCGTCTGTCGGCTTACCTGGGTTTTTCATAAGGGGAGGGTGGGCATCCACCTCGAATTAAAGAAGGAGCGTGCGCCATGCTGCAAGCGTTTATCGACTGGACCATTGGCACGGGCCTGGGTACGACCATCCACAACACCACCTGGGCGTTCCCGATCGGGGAGACCCTGCACTTCCTGGGGTTGTCGCTTTTGATCGGGACGGTCTCACTCTTCGACCTCCGCCTGTTGGGAGTTCTGAAGAGGCTGCCGTACGCCCCCCTGTACCGGCTTCTGAGCCGCTGGGGGGTCGCCGGATTTGTCATTAATCTCCTCACCGGCATCATGTTCTGGTTCTACCAACCCGACTTCTACGCTCTCGATCAGGCCTTGCCGTTTGGGTTGAAGCTGCTGTTCATTTTGCTGGCGGGGATCAACGTCTTGGTATTTTACAAGACCGTCTATCCGGAGGTGATGGCTCTGGGACCGGAAGAGGAGGCACCGCCCCTGGCCAAGGCCATCGCGGGAACCTCGCTGTTTCTCTGGTTCGGCGTGCTCTTTTTCGGCCGCATGATCATGTATACCTGAGTCGGTTGGACGCGAAGGCGCGATTTCGAACAAAGGAGAAGAACGATGACGAGTTCCGCAACCATTCCCATTCGTGTAATGCGGCACGCCGGGGCCGGTTTCGCCGCCCTGTTGCTGGCGACGGTCTTACTCGACGGAACCGCCTGGGCGCAGGGCCTCAACTGGGAGGGACAGACGGGCGCGGGCATTACCCCGTTCGCCTACACCAGCGATTCGCCGGCCAATAACTTCGGAGGCCCGCAGTTGAGTTTCCACTTTCTGGACACGGGCGATGTGATCGGACGCAACCTCCAAAGCTCCGTCACCGTCGGGTTCTTCCAGCGCGCTGAATTCGGCTACACTCGAACCAACCTCCCGCCCGTACTCAGAATCCCTCACACGGAGATCTGCCGCGCGCGGATCATCTCCTGGATTGTTTCCAGATCGTCGTGCAACGGCCGATCCTCGTCTAAAAATTGGACCTTGCTGCGGATCTGCTCATAGACCTCCCTGGTTCGAGGCGCCAAGGCGGCTCCCACTCTTCCCGCTTTTTCAACCCGCTGATCCACTGCCTGGGCCAGAATCGCTAGCACCGCAGCGAGCAGCCGGCGAAACTCCTCGTTGAGTTCCAGGGCATACTTGGCCGCTGCGAAACCGAAACTGACCACGTCCTGGTTGTAGGATTCTGTGCCTCGGCGGTGGATGCTCATGGGAGACGCCAGGAAACAGATCTTGCCGAAAATGTCGGTGGTGGCGATGTCCACACCTTTGAAGCCGCTATTGAGTCCTGGGTGCCTGCCGGCTAGACTCGCCCCCAGGCCGCGGTTATACCTCTCATTCAGCAGCCGCGCCTTGACGGCATGCAGCAGGTCGGCCAGATTGAACATCGCAAGCTTTAAGATATCGAGACCGAGCGCCACGTAAAAACCTGAGAAGTTTCCAGTATGGTGAACTTTCCTGAGCGTTAGGTTCACGATCGGGTTATCGTTGGCGGAGTTCATTTCCCGCTCCACCCAGGGTCGAATCACCGCGTCGAGAAGTTCCAGGGTTGGGCCGAGCAGTTGTGCCGAGCACCGCAGGCAGTACGGGTCCTGGAGTTCAATATTTGTCTCCACAACGCCAGCAGAACCGGCGGCCACCGCAGAAACCTGGGCCCGCAGCTCCTCGATGTTCCTCGTCAACCCGCTTCCCGCCAGGTGCCGGCTCAGCATCTCGGCTGCGCTGCTCTGCCCGGGGTGATTTTTCACGCGATGAACATAGGGATCCAAGTGGTCCGTCAGGCCCCCCAAGGCTTCGATGGCCAGAGCCTCGCAGAGGATCGAAAGGCGCACGTAATACTCGGCATCATAGACCGCCAGCGCGGCCATGGCGGTCGACGGCGAGGTGCCGTTGACCAGTGCCAAGCCTTCCTTCTCCCCCAGTGCGAGCTTCTCGATCCCAGTCTCCGAGAATACCTGGGTTGCCTCCAGGACTCGACCTTTGTACCACACACGACCTTTTCCCTGAATGACCTGGGCGACCGACGCAAGGGGGACGAGATCCCCGCTGGCGCACACCGACCCGTCCTCGTACATGACCGGCACGACATCGGCATTCAACAGTTCCATCAGCTTTTGGATCTTGTCGAGCCCGATCGCCGAACAGCCTTCCTTGACCAAGGCATTCGCGCGCAGGAGCAATGCTCCGCGGGACACTTCGGGGGCCAGTTCCTTTCCCAGTCCGCACGTCAGCGCGTCGGTCAGCCGGACTTGGAATTCCCGTCGGCTGTCCTTCGGAAGAATTTTTCCGACGTTGGCCCCGACACCCATGTTATCTCCGTACGCGAGGATGCCGCTGGTGAGGTAAAACCGCCTGCTTTCCTCGATGAGGCGCAAGGCGTCTGGATCGCGCGTGAGCGCGGCCGAGGCATGATGCCGCGCAACCGCGACCAAGCTCTCGACGGTGAGGCTCCGTCCGTCAACTGTCACCTCAGCTGGCAGTGTCATTGTATAATCCTCCAGGAGCAGTTGTTTTTTACCGATTGAATAGTAGCCCGTGGCCCCTAACCATAGTGTGGCGGAGATAGCAGTGTCAATGCCGTGGACTGAGTCATTGGGAATCCGGTTGGGAGCTGAGGCTTCTTCACGGATTCGCCTTGCTTTCCCGTCTTGTCAGCTCCCGGGATTGGCAGCGTGAGTTTGTGGTGAACGTTTTCGACATTTTGGAACACGCGGCGGAACACTTCCCCGCCAAGGATGCGATCCGCTTCCAGGAAGCCTCCACTGCACGAACCTTGTCCTACGGCGACCTCCACAGACAAGCCGTGGGCTTCGGTGGCGCGCTCCTTCGGTCCGGACTAACCAGGGGCGACCGCGTCGCCGTATTTCTCCCCAATGTTTTGGAGTACCCGGTGGTGACGTACGGGGCACTGCGCATCGGCGCGGTTCCCGTATTGCTGAGTTCCGCCCTGAAACAAGACACGGTCCAGGAGCACGTCCAGAATTCTCAAGCCAGCCTGTTGGTGACTTCAGAGGATCTCTTTGCCGAGACCGCCCGGGCTCGGGAATCCGCCTCCCTGCGGGAGGTCTTCGTCATCGGCGATGCGCCCGCCGGCGCCAAACGGTTCCCGGAAGTCTGCGCGGGCGATGCGCCGCCGAAACAGGAATTGGCTCCCAACGATCCGGCGATGATCCTCTATACCTCCGGAACGACGGGAGAGCAAAAAGGCGCCGTGCTGTCTCACGGAAACGTCCTCTCCAACATCCAGGCCACCGCCCACTACACCGGCATGACCAGCCAGGATCGCGTGATGTGCTTCCTGCCCCTCTTCCACTGCTTTGGGCAGAATTTTGTCATGAATTCGACCTTGCATGCGGGAGGAACCCTGATCCTTCACAGACGGTTCCTGCTGGAAGAAATCCTCGCGTCGTTATGGCGTAACAGAGTAACCATGTTCTTCTCGATCCCGCCCAATTACCGGGCGTTGCTGGAGCTTTCCGACATTTCTTCCTTCGATTCCGTGCGTTACTTCTTTACTGCCGCCGATACCATGCCGCCCGACACCGTGACGCAGTGGAAGGAGAAGTTTGGCCGTCAGATCTGGGAAGGCTGGGGACTGACGGAAACTTCTCCGTTCGCAACCTACAACCATGCAGTTCGATACCGGCGGGGGAGCGTAGGCACTTCCATCCCAGACGTAGAAGTCAGAATTGCCGACGACGAAGGCAAGTGGCTGGACTCCGGCGAGGTTGGCGAAGTGGTCGTCCGCGGGCCGAACGTCTTCCAAGGCTATTTCCTGGACCCGGCGGCAACCCAGCAAGTGCTCCGCGACGACGGGTGGTTCTTCACGGGCGACATCGGCCGGCTGGATGAAGACGGCTACTTGTTCATCGTGGATCGCAAGAACGACCGAATCAAAGTAAGCGGGTTTTCGGTGTGGCCGCGCGAGATCGAGAAATTCTTGCGGGATCACTTCGGCGGGCGGGTGAAGGACGTGGGTATCATCGGCGTCCCCGATTTCGAGCGCGGCGAGATGCCGTTTGCCTATATCGTTCCGGGCGACCCCGCCCCGCAAGATGCGGAAATCCTGGAGGTCTGCCGGCATAAGCTGACGGGCTACCAACGGCTTAAGGGAATCCAGTTCGTCCCGCACATTCCTAAGACACCAACCGGGAAAATCCTCAAAGGAGAGTTGCGCAAGTGGCAAAAGGCATAGGCCGAAATCGGAGCGGCGAAAATGACCCTCACCAGCACAAACTGTCCAAGCACCAAACCACATACTATAAGTAGCCAGAAGGCCGCATCCGAACTCAATAATCCAATCCCCCAACCAATTCTGCCGGTATGTATCGAGCGCTACGATTGAAGTCGCCGGCCAACTCTCCTGCCGCGCGCGACTGACCTCTGATACAAAGTGAGACTCAACGCGGTTCCGAAGTCTTGTGATATGAGAAGTGCTCCGGAATCGCGGAACAAGCTGGCGTTGATGCAGTTGGTGAGGGAAGAAGAAGTGCGGCGCTGGGCCGGAGGACGGCATCAGCAGCATGCCGGCCGCCAGGCGCACCGCTGGGGGAAGGAAGCAGGCTACTGTGTGGTGGACGGGCAGAAGGTGCCGATCCGGAGAACGCGTCTACGCGACCGGCAGAACCGCGAGCAGCGGTTGGGGAGCTACGAGTTGTTCCAGCGGAACACGCCGTTGGAGCGGACGGTGTGGGACCGGATGATGCGGGGGCTCTCG
>CAYWWM010000049.1:0-4357 GCA_964461735.1 uncultured Solibacteraceae bacterium
CCTGGCGAAGAACCGCGAAGACCGCTGGCAAACCATGCGCGACCTCTGCCACGAGTTGACCTGGATTAAGGACGGCGATACTGAAGGCCGCTCGCTTACGGTCGCGGCTCGGACTCCCCGGCAATGGCTGGGCTGGGCGGCAGCGGCAGTGTTATTGCTTACTACCGCGGCTGTGAGCATCGTGCACTTCCGCGAAATGCCGCCCGAGGCGCTCGAAGCACGGTTGTCCATCTCCACTCCGGATGACATGGACCGTACCCAGGTCACCGTCTCACCGGACGGTCGTTGGCTGACATTCCTTGCCCGTGGGTCTTCTGGCGTGAACCAGGTTTGGCTTCGCCCGCTTGATTCACTACAGGCCCATCCCGTATCCGGTACCGAGCGTGCCGGAAATATCATTTGGTCGCCGGATAGTCGTTTTCTCGCTTTCGTAACGGCACAAGGGACACTCAAGAAGGTTGAAGTTTCAGGCGGCCCGCCTCAGACTCTCGCCGAGCTTCCGAATGCTATCAATGGAACGTGGAACGAGGATGGGGTAATTCTCGTAGGTAGTCAGCAAGGCATTCTCCGTGTTCCGGCAGCGGGCGGCGACCCGGTCCCCGTGACAACCCTGGATGCCTCCAGGCAGGAGATTGCTCACGGCTATCCCTGGTTTTTGCCGGATGGCAACCATTTTCTTTATTTTGCTCGAACTGAGCAACCTGAGACGAGAGGCATTTATCTGGGGTCGCTGGATGGCGAGACGCCGCGCCGCATCCTCCGCGATAGCTCGATGGGCATCTATGCCCCGCCGGGCTACGTGCTCTTTGTGCGCGAAGGAACATTGATGGCTCAGCCCTTCAATGTTGATCGAATGGAGTTAGCCGGAGAGGCGTTTCCAATCGCCGAGAATGTGCGGTTGGTTCCGATTCTTGGGAGGGCAGCTTTTTATGCTTCCGGCAAGGGAGTCCTGATCTATGGGACGGAGAGATTTGCTGGCGGCGAACTTCTGTGGGTGGATCGTGACCGCAAGCCGTTAGCCAAACTCAGAGATGTGGATGCTGACATCCATCTCTCCCTAGCGCCGGACGAGAAACGGGCTGCCGTAGACTTGCCGACAGATTCAGCTCGTGACCTCTGGTTGCTTGACCTGACGCGGGGAACGACTACTCGTTTCACGTTTGGCATGCCTGGAATAGATGTCTGCGGCAACGCCAGATCGCCCGTTTGGACTCCGAATGGGAGTCATTTGATTTTCGACGCGAGAGCAGGAGAAAGACAAGGGTTGTTCAAAAAGCTGTCGAGCGGCGCTGGCGAAGCTGAATTGCTGCTGGATGTGCCGAGCAGTTGTCCCACAGACTTGTCTACCGACGGGCGGTTCCTCCTCTACCAGCGGCAAGACCCCAAGACGCGATGGGATGTCTGGGCCTTACCTCTCTTCGGAGAAAGAAAGCCAACAGCGCTGCTGCAATCGGAGTTCGACGAAGGTCACGCTCAGCTTTCCCCCGACGGAAAGTGGTTAGCCTATACCTCGAATGAATCGGGGCAGCCGGAAGTTTATGTGCAGCCTTTTCCCGGCCCCGGTGGCAAATGGCAGATTTCAACGGAGGGAGGCGTGACTCCGCGCTGGCAGCGAAACGGGAGAGAGCTTTTCTTTTCCAACCCGCCGGACCTGTTTTCAGTAGAAATAGATACTGCGCCACAGTTCGAGGCCGGAGTGCCACGCCTATTATTTGAAATTCGGGGTAATATGCGCCACTTTATGGCTCCCGGTGACGATTATGCACTCAGCGCAGACAGCAACCGCATCCTGATCGTGGGTGCCAAAGAAGAAGAGCTCGCGTCCCCGCCGCCGATCACCGTGGTGCTGAACTGGCAAAAGGCAGTGACGAGTGGCAAGTGACGAGTGACGAGCAAGTCAGAGCCCGAAACGACATACTGACCCACCGGCGTACGGAGGTAATCAGAGCCGCGATCGTAAGCGAGCGGCCAATCGGAGCTGCACCGTTGAAATCGGGAAAGAGGAAAAGGGAAGGCCGAATCCGACCCGCAGCAAAGCTGCCTCTCGTGGCACAATAGCTGCTTGGAGGAAATAGGTGGGCGCTTCTAAAATTGCGAAAAGGCGCTTCTTGTACACCCTCGTCTTTGACGAAGAGTATCACGGCTACGTGGTGGATGTGCCGCAGTTGCCGGGATGCATGTCGCAAGGCAAAACGGTCGAAGCTGCCTTAAAGAACGTTCGGAAGGCGATCCGGCTCTATTTGAAGGAAACAGGAGCGCAGCCGGACCGTAGCCCTGTTGAGGTCATGACGGGTCAGATCGAGGTTTCGATTTGACTCGGCTGGCCGGCATTGCGGGCCGCAAGGCGATCAAGGCTCTAGAGCGAGCTGGGTTTCGAGCGGGTAAGCCGGAGGGAAGCCACGTTACGCTGAAGAAACCGGGCAGCTTCGGCGTGCCGGCTTGACCGAAGAAGAATTTCTGAAACTGCTTTGAGCCGCATCTGGGACGGCCACAGCTCGCAGCCCGCGACGGCCTGACACCTGCCCAGGAGGCGATCCTTGCGCCGGAGATTCATTACACCGCACCGCAGTCTTCGGCGCATGGTGTTCCGGCGGGAAGCGCTGCTCTACGGGGTGGCCGCGGCGATTCTGCTCGACGCGCTGCTGGTGTGGCAGGGATCGCGCGTGCTGGAAGGGCACTCGCGCGTGGTCGAGTGGCTGCTGCGGCTGGCCGGAGTGGCCTGGGAACAAGGCAGAGAATTGGTCGTGCTGCCCGGCGTCTCAGTCGGCCTGCTGCGCACCAGCTATCTCGATTATCAGGCCTATCCTCTCTATCCTTGGTATAGTTTCGCCGGCGCAGTGGCGCTGGCGGCTCTGGCGTTCCGGCGCTGCCCGGCGCCGTTGCGGCCGCTGCTGTGGGTGGCGCCGCTCAGCCTGGGGATCACCCTTTTCTATTTGACCGCCATCTCGCCGACCGTTCCATATAACCCGGAAGATTTCTCGACCATCTGGTACCGCGGCGAAACGTATCTCTGGCTGCTGCTGCCGTGGATCTTCGCCGTCAGTTTCCTGGTCCTGAACGTTCCCCTGCGGCTCAAGATGACGTGGCTCTCGCTGCTGCTGCTGTACTCCTTCCTGTGGTCGGCGATCCGGCTGGCGACGGCGCTGGCCACGTTTCACTATCTCGGCTCTCTCTGGATGCCCTTCTTCTATTTCGTGTTTGGCTTCCTGGCCGATTTTCTCTACATCGTGGCGTTCTATTCGCTGGCCGTGGGCGAAGCGGCCGGGGCTCTGGCGAAGCAGCGGGAGGCGTGGCAGTGATAGTGGAAATGTTCGTCACAATGATCGTCGAGGCGGCCCGCGTGATCGCCGTGGCAGTTCTGCTGGTTCTGGCGGCGTACACGGCGCGCCATCTGTTCTTCGCCTTCCATCGGCTGTTCTCCAAACCTCGGATGAATTACTCGGACCTGGCGGGGTTCCATCTTCCGTCCGTATCCGTGCTGATTCCGATGCACAATGAGGAAGCCGTCGCGCCGGATATTCTGGCGGCGCTGGCTGAGGCCGATTACCCGCACGATGCGGACCGCTTCGAGGTCATCCCGATCAATGACCACTCGACCGACGGGACGGGCGCCATCCTGGACGACTACGCCCGGCGGCACCCGTGGATCAAGCCCTTGCATCGGCAGAAGGAAAGACGCGGCAAGGCCGCGGCGCTGCAAGCCGCCACGCAGGCGGCGCAGGGCGAGATTCTGGTCGTTTTCGATGCCGACTACGTGCCGGGCCGCTCGCTCCTGAAGTTTCTGGTGGCGCCGTTCGCGGACCCGGAGGTCGGCGCCGTGATGGGGCGCGTGGTGCCGCACAACGTGGGCTCGTCGCTGCTCAGCCGATTGCTCGACCTGGAGCGGGCCGGCGGATACCAGATTGACCAGCAGGCGCGCTACAACCTCGGACTGATTGCGCAGTATGGAGGCACCGCCGGGGGAGTCCGTCGCTCGGCGCTCGATGCCGTGGGAGGATGGGACCCGCGTTCGCTGACCGAGGACACGGACCTGACTCTGCGGCTGGCAATTCATGGATGGAAAATCACGTACGTCAACCGCGCTGAGTGCTACGAAGAAGTGCCGGAGACGTGGGAAAGCCGCCGGCGCCAGATCGAACGGTGGGCCGTCGGGCATACCGACTGCCTCCACCGTCACTTGGGGCCGCTGCTGCGCTCCCCCTACCTGACGCGAAGGGAGAAGTGCGATGGAGTTTTTCTGCTCGGCGTGTACCTGACGGCGCCCTTGATCGCGCTCGGGTGGGTCGCCACGGGAATTCTGTTTTTCGGGGGCCAGAGCTATCTGCCCGCGTCCGACCACAAGATCCGGCGGGCCCGG
>CAYWWM010000049.1:4367-10342 GCA_964461735.1 uncultured Solibacteraceae bacterium
CAGAGCTATCTGCCGGTTTGGGTGTCTTTCTTTTTGGCCAGCACGTGTTGCAACGCATTCGGCAATTTCGCGTCGTTCTTCGAGATCGGAAGCAGCGTCCTGCTCGACGGGGCCGGGCGGCGAGTTCGCTTGCTCCCGCTGAACGTGGCCAACTTCCTCTTCAGCACGGCCACCGTGACGGCGGCCCTCGGGAAGTATTACGCCGGCCGAGTTCGAGGCAGGACTCTGGCCTGGAACAAGACGCACCGGCACCGCAACGGCAATGGAAACGGCCTGGCGAATGGAAACGGTGGGGCCTACGCCAACGGGCGCGGCCTGAACCACGTCAAGGCACGGGCCGCGGCGCAAGGTTCCGGAGGAGGATAGGAAATGTTCGGCGAGCCGGTGGCGGGGTATCTACTTCTCTTGGCCTTGTTCTTCCTGTTTTTCTCGGTGAGCCTCGTGTTTGGCTTTCGGGAATGGCGGCGCCCCTGCGACGCGGTTCCTCTGGCGATGGACGTTGACTACATCCGCACCGAGAATTACTTGGGCTGGTCGTTTCGCGCCAAGATGCAGGAGTGGCTGGCGCAGGGTCAGCCGGACGGAGCCGCCGTCGGCGGTCCTGCGGCTTCCGTCCAGCGCGTCACGCCGGGGGGGGAACGCTTGCTGGTGCTTCGGGCCGGTCGCATCGGAAACGGCGCAGGGCAAGAGGAGATCGTCTACTGCGCGGGGGACCTGATACTCGGCGAAGGGGCCGTGTTCCGCCGGGAAATCTTTTGCCAGGGCCAACTCGAAACCGAAGCCGGCGTGCAACTCCAGTCCGTGGCAGCCGACGGGAACCTGGTCCTGGGAGCAAACAACGATGTCGCAAGATGGGTGGACGCGGAGGGTAGGATCATAATTCGCCGCGGTACCGTGGTGCGGAGCCGGGCGAGTTCCTTGCAGTCCATGGAACTGGAACGGGACGTGTCCGCGCAATCTCTGTACGCTCCCCTGATCTCGTCAACCGGCTGCGTTGCGGAGGGCGTTGCCGAGGCCGGTGAGGAACTTTTGCCCGTTCCCGCCGCCGCTCCAAACGCGCCGTCAGCCGTGCCGACCTATCTGGAAGGTCTCCGATGTACCCGACTGGAACCGAAGACCTGGCTCGTGCAGGGCGACTTGCGCCTGCCCTCGGGGAGCCGCGTGGAAGAGAATCTGATCGTAAAGGGAACACTCACTTCAAGCTCCCGGTGCCTCTTTTTCCGCGATGTGAAAGCGGCCCGGCTGAAGCTGGGCCAGCGGAACCGAGCGCTGGGGAATCTGTCTGCGGAGGGATCACTCGAGATAGGCGAAGAGAGCTTCGTCGAAAGGAACGTCACGGCGGGGAACCATGTGCGGCTCGCCCGCGGGGCCCGCGTAGGGCGGCCGGAGGCGCTCGCTGTGATCAGCGCAGCGGGTGAAATCACTCTGGAACAGAACGTGGCGGTCTGTGGGAAGGTGAGTGCCGGGCAGTGGATTCGGACGGTCTGACGATGGCCGAGAAACCCCACCCACAATCGAATCACGCGAAGCGCCCGGAAGGCCTCGCCGCCCGGCTGTTCGCTGTTTTTCTAGTGGCGTTCCCGGCTCATTCCCAGACGGGTGCGGCAGACCTCGTTTCTCGACGCTATCATCTGGAGTTGACCAGTTTCGAGAACAGCGTCAGCAATCAGTTCGGCCATTGGGCAGGGGGCGGTCTCAGCCTGTCCTACAAATGGTCTGACCGGCTGACCACCACGGGACAGATCCTCGCCCAGCGGCGTCCCGGAGAAGCGCAGCCGCTGCTGGGGGCATCCACCCGCATCGAGTGGTCCCGATGGTTCTACACCGACCTGGCTTTGAGCGGCGGCGGCCCGAACGACCCCGCCGCTTATTTCCCGCGCGCCCGCTACGATTGGACGGCGAACGTAAAGCTCCCGGGAGCGCCGGGACTCATTCTGAACGGAGGATTCACGCAACTGCACTTCGGCGATCCCGTCCGCGGTCACGTCGTTCGAGCGGGCGGAGTCTACTACTGGGACAAATTGGTTTTTCAGGGAACGCTTTTTCTCAACACCAGTCAGCCGGGGAACCGCAAGTCGAAAGCCGGCAGCGGCGCCGTGCAATACGGGCAGGAAGGCCGCTACTGGCTCGGCCTGACCGCGGGCGGCGGGCGGGAAGCCTGGCAGACATTGGGGCTAACCCCGGCACTCACTCCGCAGGACGCCGAATTCACAAGCTATAGCGCCGCGGTCTTTCTTCGCCGGTGGCTCTCGCCCACCTACGGCGTCGCCACGTCATACGGCTACACCGTGAAGCGCGCCGCCTACCGCATCCACAGTGTGGATTTCACCTTTTTCCTGGACTTCTGATGCCGGCGTTTTTGGTTTCTCACGGCTGCGAGAGCGGTTGCGAGCCGCAGCGCGGCACCGGCAAAGACGGCGTCTCCAACTCCGCCAGAGCCTCGTACTCCAGCATAAACTCATTGAGACTGGCGAGGTAGAGAACGGGGAAGTCCGCCTCGGGCCGAGCCCGGAGGATCATGCCGACGGCTTCCTCTTCCTCGTGGCCGAGCACACGGAGGACGGCGAGCAGCATCAGAGGACTGCGGTGGATTCCGGCGGCGCAGTGGAACAGGATTTTGGTTTCCAGGCCTTCGAGCGCGTCGAGCGCGAAGCGGATGCCTGTCCAGAACAGTTGCGGCGGCTTCGGCAGGTAGTCGTCGTCGCAGCCGTTCCACAGCACGCGAACTCCGGTCAGCTCGCCGAGCCGGCGGTTGTCAAACTCGATCTGCATATTGATGACGTGAGTGATCCCCGCCCGAGCAATCTCCCGCATGTCTTCGGCCGTACGAATCGAGCTGCCGATTGCCAGACGGTCCGTCACGAATTGGAAATCTACCATTGCTGAATGCCCGCTTGGCCTTTCGGTGGGGGAAAGGAGAACCTACCAGCGCAGCATACCACAAGACAAACCTTCCAGCAGAAGATTCTTTGCGGGAAGGCTGTGCCCACGAACAGGGCTTTGCATTGCGGCGAGCTTTTCTGGAGGATCGCCGGGGGATATCGAGATTTCGGGAGCTATCCAAGCCGGCCCCCCCGGCTCGCTGGACGCAGAATCGCTAGCGCTTCGACCGCTTACGGCGCGCTTTTGCCATGGGCGCTTTGCGGGCTGGGGCCTTCTTTTTCCGGGCGGCGGCTTTCCGCGCGACACCCCTGGCAGCGGCCTTCTTCGCACCCGGGCGGGATTTGGCGGCCCGTTTAGCCTTCTTGGCGGCTACCGTGGCCATCTTCTTGGCTTTCCGGGCAGCTCGTCTGGGCGCCGCTTCCTTTGGAGCTGCTTTCGGAGCAGCTTTCTTGGCCTTTGGCGCGGCCGCCGCCGGCTCCGGTTTCAGCTCCCGGACGGGTTCGGGCTCGCCGCTCGGCTCGGGCGGTTCTTCCGAGGCCGGTTCTTCGGCAAACTCCTCCTCGTCGTCCTCGAATTCCAGCCGGTATCCCTTGTCTTCCTCCCCGCTCAACTCGTCGTATTCCTCCGGCTCGTCGTCATCCATCGCCCAATACCGAATCTCCTCGGTGCTCATTTTCCTCCCTCCTCGTCTCCAGGAGCGCTATCCGCCTTGTATGAATGGCTGCCTCTCCCGGCCAAGCCCGCGCGGGGGTCTCGGTTCCGGAATCCTCGCTCAAAGGCAAAGCCAAAATGGGTTGTAGCGCATCCCGCAGAACGTGTCAAGCTGAATCGCTGGCGCATCTGCTACACTGCTGGGACCGGCCGGGACTCCGAGCGGCCGGGAACCCGCCATGGCTCAGCAGGCAGTAGAACACGTGCGCCGGTTGCGAGGCGGAGCGCAGTCGCACTTGATGCGCTGCGCCGACGGCCACTACTACGTCGTAAAGTTCCAGAACAACCCGCAAGGGGTCCGCATTCTGGCCAACGAGCTGCTCGCCGGAAAGCTCGCCCAATCGCTGGGGTTGCCGGTGGCCTGCCCGGAAGTGATCGAAGTCAGCGGCTGGTTGGTCGAGCACACGCCCGAGCTCTACATCGAATGGCAGAGCCAGCGCGTGCGGTGCGCCGCCGGATTCCAGTTCGGCTCGCGCTTCCCGTGCGACCCGCTGCGAACTCCCGTCTATGATTTCCTCCCGGACTCGCTGCTCGATTCCCTGGTCAATCCGGAGAGCTTCCTCGGGATGCTGGTCTTTGACAAGTGGACCTGCAACACCGATTCGCGGCAGTCGGTGTTTTACCGCCAGCCGGGGGCAGGCTCCGCGCGTTACAAAGCCGCCATGGTGGACCAAGGCTTTTGCTTCAACGCCAATGAATGGAACTTTCCGGACGCGCCGCTGCGGGGCATCTACCTGCGGCCGCGCGTCTATGCCGGGGTCGTCGGACCGGAGTCCTTTGAGCCGTTCCTCGGCCGTCTGGAACATTTAGACGAGGAAATCTTGGAGGACGCGGCCGCCTCGGTCCCCCCGGAGTGGTACGAAGGCCGCACCGACGAGATGCGCGCGCTGGTGCGAATGCTGGCGGACCGGCGGCGCCGCGTCGCGCGCATGATTTGCGAGGTGCAGCAATCCCCGCGCCAACTCTTTCCTTCTTGGAGGAATCATGCCTGAACCCATGCCGGAACCAAGGCAGAACTGCGAATATGTGCTGGCCTATTACGCTCCGTCTGCGCTGCGGGAAACGCGCGTCGCAATCGGGCTGCTGCTCCTAGAGGAAACGGGCCGGTTGGTCGGCCACCGCTTCACGGACGACTGGAGAGCCGTCCGCTGCCTCGACCCGCAGGCCGATCTGAACCTGCTGGGCATGGTGTCGTCGCACTTCGACGGGCTGGCGGCGGGAGCGCCCGGAGAGCACGGAGAGGATGACCGGAGCGCCGCTCCGGAGCGCCATCGTTCCCCGGAGAGTTTTTCCGAAACACTGCGTCGCATGGAACGGGACTTCGCCGGGGCGCTCCAGATTTCCCTGCCGCGCGGCGTACAAACCGACAACCCGGAGCAGGAGCTTCAGCGGCTCTTTGAGCAGCACGTTGCGCCGCGCCGCTCGCTCCAGCTTCGGACTCCGTTGCGCACGGGGAGCCGCCCCTGGGTGCGCGCGCAGTTGAGCGACGCTCTCCGCCGCCACGGTCTGTGGGAGCGGTTCGAGCGCGACGTCTCGGTTGAGCAATTCACTGCGCCGGGCGATGCCTTTCGCATTGATTTCAGCTACCGCCCGAACGGCGTCGTGCAGTACCTGCACGCGCTCTCGCTGGAGCGCGACTGGACCCAGGCCAAGCTGCTCGGCTACACCTACTGGCGCATCCGCGAAAAAACTGAGGCCCGCCTGACCGCCATCGTTGCCGACTCCGACCCTGCGCTTCCTGCGGTGCAGAGCTGCCGGAAGATTCTCACCGAGGCGCAAATCGCGGTGGAACCGCTGTCGCGGGTGGATGCGTTTTTGGGGGGTTTATCAGAGCCGCGACCGTGAGGGTCCGGACACCTTCCCGGTAGACTTCCTCTCCAGACGACTCCGAACTGCGGCAGGATCAGCCCTTTCCCCTCGATCCAGTGAAGCCAAGCGCCTGCCCAACTCCTTCTGGAACTCCGCGAGCTGGGCCGCTCTCACTCGTTCCTGTTCTTCGAGCAGGCGCACCGCCTCCCGAATCACCTCGCTGGCGGAGTTGTACCGGCCGCTGCGTACTCTGGTCTGGACAAATTGCTCCAATTCCGGCGTGAGCGAAACGTTCATGATGCCTTTTGCTTCTCCCACCGCTGACTATATCGCTGATAACAGAGATTGTCAATCTGTAGCATTCCATGCGGCGTGGTTTTCGGATGGCCGCTCGCTTACGGTCGCGGCTCTGATTCACTACTCACCATTCACGACTCACTGTCCCGCAGGCACGCGCCGCTTCAGTTCTTCGAACCAGTTCAGCACCACGTGGATCTGCGTGGGCGCGGAGGTCTGCGACTCGACGGGCTTCAGCATCAGGAAGCGCTGGCCGTCGGGGCTGACATCGTAGT
>CAYWWM010000050.1:0-10315 GCA_964461735.1 uncultured Solibacteraceae bacterium
TGGCGACCGGCTCGTCGCCCACCAGAACCCGAATGCGCTCGGCGTGGCGGACGGGCTCTTCCTCGCAGCCAGACAGAACAACCAAAAACTCCTCGCCGCCGTAGCGTCCGACCGAATCGTAGGTGCGGACGGCGGCGTTAATGCGCTGGGCCACTTCGCGCAGCACGGCGTCGCCGGACAGGTGGCCGTAGACGTCGTTGATCTTCTTGAAGTGGTCAATGTCGGCGAGCAGGACCCCCACGAAGGTCCCTTCGCGCTGGGCGCGGAGGAGCTCCCGCTTCAGGATGTCGAAGATCGCGCCGCGGTTCCACATGCCGGTGAGGGAGTCATGCGTGGCGCGGAAGCGGTATTCCTCTCCTTCGGCCTTGGCCTTCTCGAGCGTCGCCATCTGGGTTTGCAAATCACTAATCACGGAGGTCATCGAGGACCTGGCGGTACTGAGCTCATCGAGCTCCTCCTTGAGGGAAACCTCATGCTCCACCAACTGGTCGCGCTGGTTCACGACGCGGTCATGGGCTGCCTTGAGTTGCGAGAGCTCTCCGGCCAGACGGCGTGCCTCCTCCTCCATTTGGGCGATGCGGGCAGCCTCCGCCTCCGCCGGAGGCGGAGGAGGGGTTTGGGGGGCCGGCTCGGCCGTCTGGATCAGAATATGATGGCGCCGGACATCGTTCTGCGAGCACTCGAATTTCATTCGGGCGGCTTCCGCAGCCTCGCCCATCGCGACCGCCATTCCCCAATGGCCGTTGGGGAGCTGCTCGGCGCGGACCACGAACCCTTCCTGCTCGATGTCGTCGTCGCGCCCGGTAAAGGGAAACGCCACCCAGACCTCGGTGCCGACGCGGTATTCCCGGTCGGCGGCAAAGAAGATTCCCTCGCGGCTGGCATTAGCCACGCGCCAAACTTCGGGCTGGCCGACGGCCCACTTCTTCCGCCGAATCCGCACTTTTCCGCGCACGGTGAATCGGCGGCTCTTGCGCCGCTCGACGCCGTCCCACGGGGGCGGCGCAGCTTCCTTCTCCGCCACCACGTTCAGTTTCTCCCCGATGACTTCCAGAAGCCGGCGGCGGAGTTCCGGGCGGCTAAAGGGCTTGAGAATATAGGGCAAATGCCGCTCGTCAATGAACTCCCAGGTGGCCTCCGAAGCCAAATCCCCGGTGACGAAGATGACCTTGCGTTGGTAGTCGGGAAAGTCCTTGCGGAGCCGCTGGTAGAAATCCCTGCCGGTCATCTCGCCCATCCACATGTCGCAGAGAATGGCGTCGTAGCTGGTACTGGGCAGCTTGGCCAGGGCCTCCTGGGGCGAGGCGGACACCTCGGCGTCGCAGTTCTCGGCCTCCACGAGACGGCGCATCACGACCAGCGCCAACTCATCGTCGTCAATGACCAGCACTCTGGGTTTTTCCGCTTCGCTCATAGTTCCAGACCTGTACTCTCCAAGCATTCCGCAGGAATGCATTCTCTTGTTCGGCCTACTTCACCACCACGGTCTCCGCGACGCGGGGCCAGTAGATCTCGAAGGCAGTCCCCCGGCCGGGCGTGCTCTCGGCCGTGACATACCCTCCGCTCTGTTTGACGATTCCGTAGACGGCAGCCAGACCGAGACCTTCGCCTTTCTTCCCCTTTTTCTTGGGGACGGAAAACGGTTCAAAGATGTGCGACAGCGTATCGGAGTCTACGCCCGTCCCGTTGTCGCGGACGGCGAGCAGAACATAGGCGCCCGGCCGCGCCCCGGGATGCCAGTGGACATAGGTTTCATCCAATTCGACGTTGGAGGTTTCGAGCAGGAAGCGCCCCCCGTCGGGCATCATATCGCGGGCGTAGACGGCGAGGTTCAGGAGCACCTGCTCGATCTGACCTCGCACGGCATTGATCTGGCCGAGGTCTTCATCGAACTGTGTCACCACTTCAATCCCGTTGCCCATCAGGCGCTGCAGCATGACTCGCAAATCCCGGAGAATCGAGTTCAGATTCATCACCTCCGGGGCGACCACGCTGTTGCGCGTAAAAGCCATGAGCTGGCGCGTCAGCGAGTTCGCCAATTCATTGGCGTCGTGAATCTGGTTTACGTACTCCCGAAGGGGGTCCTCGGTGCGGAGGTTGTCGAGCACCAGCTCGCTGTACCCCTTCACCAGGTTGAGCAGATTGTTGAAGTCATGGGCGAGCTTGCCGGCCAGCCGTCCCAGGGCTTCGAAATCCTGAGTCCGCCGGAGGTCGGACTGCGCCCTGCGAATGGCTTCCGCCGAGGCGCCGGTGCGCTTATCCTCGGCGACTTCCCACTGCAGGCGTTCCAGGAACTGGCCGGTTTCCTCTCCCTTCTGATAGGCAGCCCAGCCAGCGGCCAGGGCGAGCGGAATTTGCTCCCCACCCACCTCAATCTCCACTCCGCTCCGCCGGGACAGGATATGCGGGACGCGCTCGATGCTCGATTCCGTCAACAGCACCATGAATTGATCCTCTTCCAGACGAACCGGGATATCCGAGCTCCGGATCGAGCGTTTCAGCCGGGCGGCGAATTCCCGCAGGAGGGTGTCTACTCCGGCGGCGCCGTGCTTGGCCCCGATCTGCGCGAGCTGCATGAGGCACACGATCAGACTGTTCAGAGGATGGTTATGGCGCACGGAGCGCGCCACCTCGGCCGCGAGGTGCTGCTCGAGAAACTGCCGCGTATAGAGGCCGGTGAGGGGATCGAGGAGGGCGAACCGCTGTAACTCGACGGTTTGCGTCTGCAGGCGGTTCCCTTCGGCCACCTGTCCGGCCAGATCCTGCCGCAGATCCTTGATCTGAGTTTTCTGGAATACAATGTAGCCGCCAAAGAGCAGCACGAGGCAGAGCAGGCCCACCGCGGCCAGCCAGAGACGGTCAAACGGCAGCGGGGAACTTTCCGCCGGAGGGCCGAGCACTACGACGGAGAAAAAGCCGCCGGCGAGCAAGGCCATGATGAGGATGGCTGTAAACCACAGCCACGAATCGCGCTGCTCGAGCCGACGGAGTTTTGCCTGGATATCCTCCATGGCTGGCCCTTGGAATGATCCGCTTCCTTTAGCCGCTCGCAAATTCGCGGCGCTCGGCCATCATCTGGCGGAACTGCGGAAACAGCGTGGGGTCCCACCAGCCGCGCTGCACTTCCTGCTCCATCGTCGTCATGGCTTCGTCCTGCGTCAAAGCGCGCTTGTAGGGACGCTCCGTAGTGAGGGCGTCGTAGACATCGGCTAACTGCAGAACGCGCGCCGTCACAGGGATTTTCTCCCCTTCCAAACCGTCGGGATACCCGGATCCGTTATACCGTTCATGGTGATGTCGGATGATCGGGAGCACATAACGAAACGACCGCAAAGGCGAGCAAATGCGCTCTCCGATGACCGGATGATGCCGCATGACCACCCACTCTTCCGGAGACAACGGCCCGGGCTTGAGCAGAATCGCTTCCGGGACCGCAACTTTCCCGATGTCGTGCACGATCCCGCCCCACCGCAGGGCCGTGATGAGCTCGCTCGGCAGGCCGAGGCGCTTGCCGAGCCGGGACGAGTACTCGGCGAGCCGCTCGCAGTGTCCTTCTGTGTAGGGGTCCTTGCCCTCGATGCTGCGAGCCAGCGCGAACACCACCGACTCGGCTCGCTCCAGCTCGTCAGTATAGGATTTCAGGTTCAGGAGAGACCGCACGCGAGCGAGGAGCTCGTTTCGATCCACCGGCTTGCTCAGGAAATCGTCGGCGCCGGCCTCCAGGCCCCGCACGCGATCTTCAGCGGCCGCCAGGCCCGTGACCAGAACCACCGGGGTCAGCCGCGACTCCGGCCGTTGCTTGAGGCGACGGCACACCTCGAAGCCGTTCAGGTTCGGCATTTCCACGTCCAGCAGCACCAGATCCGGCTCGTGGTGGGCAAATTCCGTCAGTGCGTCCTCGCCGTCGCTGGCCGCAAACACCTCGAACCCCTGCATCCGAAGCAGCCCCACCATCAGCTTCCGGTAGGCGGCGTCGTCATCCACAATCAGAATGGTTCCCGATGCGGGTCCGGCGATCCCCGCGCGAATTGCCGCGGATTCTTCCCGTTCCCACTTTTCCTGCTTGGTCGTTTCCTGCATACCTTACAAGTTCTACGCGATTTCGAGCGGTTCGGCAATAGAAGAAAAGCCTCTATTTTGCCGGGCCTTCCGTACCACTCATCCAACCCCGAATGACGTACCCGTCGTGACGGAGTTCTCCCCTCCAAAGAGTTATCGGCATCCCTTCTCCGGAATTTAGTAAAAACCTTGACACTTCCTGCCGATGGTGCTTATACTACTTCTTTAGATTGGAATGCCTTCGAATCACTCCAAGCCGGCTGCAACCAGGACGGCGGAACGCTCCGCCATGGTCTGTTGTTGTATTTGTTGTTGCCGCTCTACCGGCTCGGGAGGAGTTTTTATAGGATAACGTAGGTCTTAGAACCAGTTTCCTGAAACCCACCAGCCGGTCGTTGCGGTTGGTGGGTTTTTTGTCTTTGGGGAGGTATGGACGGGTGGACGCGGGACTTATCCAAAATGCACTGGCGATGGGGCTGCTGGACGCGCCTTGGGCCGCCGCGCTGTGGGATTTTTTCCAGACCGGCCTTCCGAACTACACGGCCGATTTGATTGCCGAGTTCCGCTGGGTGATCGTGCTCGCCGGAATGGTCGTCGGTTTCCTGGTCGGCCTGACGGGAGTCGGCGGGGGCACGCTGCTGACCCCCTTGCTGATCTATCTTGGAATTCAGCCCACCATCGCGGTCGGGAGCGACCTGCTCTACGGTTCCGTCACCAAGATGGTTGGCGCCTATCAGCACTCCAAACGGGGCAGCATTGAATGGAACTGGGTGAGGTACATGGCGATGGGGAGCGTCCCCGCGTCGCTCGCGGCCGTGTACGTCCTTCACCTCGCGCGCGCCTGGTATGGTTCTGCGGACGAAATCGTGCGGCTCAGCCTGGGCGGGGTTTTGCTCGTGGCAGCCATCCTGACCTTCGGAAATGAGATCTACTCACGGGATCGCCGGCGGCCGGAGTCGTCCGCCCCGATTCACCCGGGCGCCCACGCCGGCAAGATTGTGCTGCTGGGAGCAGTGGTCGGTTTCATGGTCGGGATGACTTCGCTCGGCAGCGGCGCCATCGTTGCGGTGGCCTTGCTGGCTGTGTCGCGGCTGCCCGCCACGAGGATCATCGGCACCGACATTGCTCACGCGCTGGTGTTGGTCAGCGCCGCGGCCATCGCGCACTGGCAGTTGGGGACCGTCAACGTGGCCCTCGCCGCCAACCTGTTGGTCGGTTCCCTGCCCGGCGTGGTTCTCGGAAGCCGCCTCGCTTATTACACGCCGGCCCGCCCGTTGAAATTCGGCATGACCTTGCTGGTTTTGGCGGGGGCCTTGAAGATGATCCGCGTCATATAACCCACAACAGGCGGAGTAGCCACGGCGCATTTTGTGCCGTGGGTTCTTCTTAGGAAAGGATGGAGGAAGAAATACAGACATGGGAAGTAACCTGCCAATTGAGCCGCACGGCGACCGGCTTGTCAATAGGGTGGTAAGTTCCGAGGAGGCCGCAGAATGGAAAGGCCGCGCCGGCGAGTTGCCGAGTCTGAACTTGGATTACCGGCAACTGACCGATCTGTATCTCCTGGGAGAAGGCGCCTTCAGCCCGCTCGAAGGATTCCAAGGCCGCGACGAAGTCTGGAGTGTCGCGCGGGACTTCCGGCTGCGGTCGAAGCTGCTTTGGAGCATCCCGCTGGTCCTGCTGGCGGACGAGAAGGCGCAAAATTGGAAGCAAGGCTCGCCCGTGCTGCTGCGGGATCCGGAGGATTCCGCTCCGGTGGGCGTGCTTGATCTCGAAGAGAAATTCATGCTGGAGAAGCCTGAGTTTGCGGAGCTGATCTTCCGCACCCACGATGACAAACACCCCGGCGTGGCTTGGCTCTACGGCGCCGGAGACACGGCGCTCGCCGGAACAGTCAATGTTTTTCCCGGATGGCGTCCTTTTGCGTATGACGGTTACGCCGCCGTTCCGCGCGAGACGCGGCAGGCCATCCGCGAGCGCGGCTGGCGCCGCGTCGCCGGTTTCCAGACTCGCAATCCGATTCACCGCGCCCACGAATACGTTCTCAAGGTGGCCCTGGAACTCTCCGACGGGATTCTGATTCATCCGCTGGTGGGCGAGACCAAGTCCGACGACGTGCCCGCCGACGTGCGCCTGCGGTGCTACGAAGCCCTCATCGCCAACTATTTCGTCGCGGACCGCACGCTGCTCGCCTTGTACCCGACCTGGATGCGCTACGCCGGGCCGCGGGAGGCTATCTTCCATGCTCTCGTGCGCAAGAATTACGGCTGCACGCAATTCATCGTCGGACGCGACCACGCCGGCGTCGGCAAATACTACGGCCCGTTCGAAGCGCAAGACATTTTCCGGCAGTTCCCGGCCGAGGACCTCGGGATTCAGCCGCTGTTCTTTGACCGCGTCTTTTTCTGCCGCCTCTGCGACGGCATGGCCACCCCCAAAACCTGCGCCCATCCCGAAGACGCCCACGTCGAGCTGAGCGGCACGGAAGTCCGCACCATGCTGCGCAACGGAGTCCTGCCGCCGATGGAGTACTCGCGCGCCGAAGTTGCCCGCATCTTGATTGAAAGCATGAAGGAGCCCGCCAACGTCGGCGCACGCTGAATACAATTCACGACTGTCAACCCAAGGAGCGCAGCGACGAGGAACCTGCTTTCAGTTCTCGGCCCGCTCGCACCCCTCGGAATGATCCACCATAAAGGAGCAATTGTTCTGATGGCTATTTCGCAACAAGAAGTCCACAGCTTGAACCAACAGTTCGAGACTCAAACCGCCGAGGCCGTGCTGGCTTGGGCGCTCGAACGCTTCCATCCCCGCATCGCGCTCTCGAACAGCCTGCAAACCGAGGACATGGTCGTGCTCGACATCGCCTGGCGCATCCAGCCGCAGGTCCGCGTCTTTACGCTCGACACCGGCCGCCTACACCAGGAGACCTACGACATGATGGACCGCGTCCGGGAACGCTACGGAAGCGCCCTGGAAGTCCTCTTCCCCGACTCCGCCGAGGTCGAGGCGATGGTCCGCGCCAAGGGCCTGAACCTGTTCTACGAAAGCGTCGAAAACCGCCATGCCTGCTGCGGCGTGCGCAAGGTGAATCCGCTGCGCAAGCAACTCGCCTCGCTCGACGCCTGGGTCACCGGCCTGCGCCGCGACCAGTGGGCCACCCGCTCGAACATTCCCAAGATCGAGCTCGACGCCGCCAACGGCGGAGTCCTGAAGCTCAACCCCATCGCGGATTGGTCCCAGGAGCAGCTCGACGTATACGTCAAAGCGAACAACGTGCCCCAGCACGGGCTCTATTCGAAAGGGTTTACCAGCATCGGCTGCCTACCTTGCACGCGCCCAACAAAACCCGGCGAGAACCCACGCGCGGGCCGTTGGTGGTGGGAGCAGGACCTGCAAAAAGAGTGCGGCCTGCACGTCGCCGAGAAAGCACGCTAAGGCTTTTTCGCACTTTTGCACAGGATTGCAATCCGCGCTGGAATTCACTATCATATGACCATGGTCATTAGGAGATGGTCATGAAAAAAATGTCGGCAGCGGAATTCAAGACGCGTTGCCTCCAGGTTATGGACGACGTGCAGAGGACGCGGGAAACCGTGCTGATCACGAAACGAGGCCGGGCGGTGGCAAAACTCGTCCCCGCTCCGACGCCGCAGCGCGCGCTGTTTGGATGTCTCGCGGGGATCGTGGAGATCGTGGGAGACATTGAATCGCCGGTGGAGCCGCCCGAAAGCTGGGAGGTTCTGCGGTGATCCTCCTCGATACGCATGCTTTGGTATGGCTGGTTTCCGAACCGAAACGTCTGTCCCGCGCTGCGAGCGCGGCGATCCAGCGCGCCCGCAGTACGGACGGCCTCGCCATTGCAGACATCACGCTGTGGGAGCTCGCCATCCTCTTTCAACGCGGTCACCTGCGGGCGCACGGAACGACAGAGGCATCCGTCCGTCTCGTGACCGAATCCGCCGCGGCCAGCGTGAAACACATCACGGCGGAAATCGCTGCCCTGGCGGCACAGTTTCCCGACGACTACCCGCGCGACCCCGCGGACCGTCTGATTGGCGCCACCGCGCGCGCGGAAGGTCTGGCATTGGTCACGCGGGACGAAGCCATCCGCGCCAGCAAACTTGTGAAAACAATCTGGTGACGGCCTCACAAATTGGCTGCCAGGTGAGGGATGATCTGCTGCGCGTGGAAGCGCCCGTTCTCGATGAAGATTTCGTGGGTGTCGAGGCCCGCGATAATCACTCCCGCGAGATAGAGGCCGGGCACGTTGCTCTCGAGCGTCTGCGGATCGCAGCACGGGCGCAGCCGCGCAGATTCCACTTGCACCCCCGCTCGCCGCATGAACTCGACATCCGGCTGATAGCCGGTTAGGGCGAAGACGAAATCGTTCTGGATCGCCTTCGCAGGTCCCGCATCCTGGTCGTTGTGGGCCGGAGCCACCAGGATGCAGTCGGGCCGAATCTCGACCACTCGTGTTTCAAACAGCGCTTGAATCTCGCCGTCCTTGATGCGGTTTTCGATGTCGGGCCGCAGCCAGTACTTGATGCGGTCGGAGAGCTGTGCCCGCCGGTGGATCAACGTTACGCGCGCGCCGTGCCGGAAGAGGTCGAGCGCCGCCACCGCCGCCGAATTTTTCCCCCCGATCACCGCCACGTCGCAGTCGTAATACGGGTGGGCCTCCTGAAAATAGTGCGAGACTTTGGGGAGGTCCTCGCCGGGAACGCCCATCCGGATGGGAATATCGTAGTAGCCGGTGGCCAAGATCACTTTCTTCGCGGAATAGCAGCCGATCACGCCGTTGCGGTTCCGCGTCTCTACGCGGAAATTTCCATTCTCTCCCCGGACGTCGAGCGCTTCCTCGTACTGGCGGACTACAAGTGCATAATGCTGGGCGACGAGGCGGTAGTATTTCATCGCCTCCATGCGGGTCGGCTTCTCCCGATGGCTCACCAGCGGGATGTCGCCGATCACCATCCGTTCGGACGTAGTAAAAAAAAGCAGGTTGACCGGATAGTGGAACAGCGAATTGACGACGCAGCCCTTCTCGATCACCAGGTGCGACAACCCGGCCCGCTTGGCCTCGATCGCGCACGCCAGGCCCGTCGGCCCGCCGCCTACCACCACAACGTCGTATTGGTTCATGCGTTCCGTAATCCTTCGGGAAAGCGAAAGGCCATCTTATCGGTCGGCTTGCGGCTTTGTAAAGCCAGGTTAGGCTTCCCGCTCACAATCACTCGATGGCGTGGAGATCTCGAATCAGCGCCGCGAACTGCGCCAGCGAGAGGGTTTCCGCCCGCGCGCGCGGGTCAATTCCCTGCTCCGCCATCGCACGGCGCAGGCGCTCGGGATCGCAGCGCGATTTCCAGTTGTTGAATAGAGTCTTTCTTTTCTGTCCAAACGCAGCCTGGACGAACTGCCAGAACAGTTTTTCGTTTTCGATTCTCAGCTCTTCTTTCTTCGCGGCAACCGGCATCCGCACCAATGCGGAGTGAACCTGGGGCGCGGGCCGGAACGCCTGCGGCGGAATCGAGAAGAGCATCTGCGGCTCGGTGTAGTACTGGCAGGTAACGGAAAACAGGCCGTAGTCTTTCGACCCCGGCTTGGCAACCATTCGCTCCGCCACTTCCCGCTGCACCATAACGACGATGTCCGTGATCCGCGCGTGGAACTCGAACAGGTGGAGCAGGCACGGCGAGGTGATGTAATAGGGCAGGTTGCCGAAGACTCGAATCCGCTCCCGCCCGGCGTCGCGGCAGAGCGAGTCAATAGAGACTTCGAGGATGTCGGCTTCGACGACTTCGACGCTTGGCACGGCCGCGAATTTCTCGCGCAACCCCGCGGCAAGTTTCCCGTCCAGCTCGACCGCCCAGATTTTCGCCGCCCGCTCCGCCAGCAACTCCGTCATGGTCCCAGGCCCCGCGCCGATCTCCAGCACCGCATCGTCAGGCTGGACGCCGAGCGCGCTCATGATCCGCCCCATGACGCGGCCGTCCTTCAAGAAAACCTGTCCCAGGGGAGCGCGGTGGTGTCGGGCCATTCGCTCATTGTAGCCGATGCCGAGAAACCCGCTCGTCGCTCGCGACCGTCGCCTGTCTGACAAGCCGGAATAACCATGCATCTTTCTGATTTCAAGGTGGTTGCATAATAGGCAACCTCCTTAATTTTCTAAGCATCCCGATCCAAACAGGGGCAAGTCGGGCCCCGACAATGTGACGATCCCAAGAAGGAGGTTTCAAGGAGAGTATGAAGAAAG
>CAYWWM010000051.1:0-10273 GCA_964461735.1 uncultured Solibacteraceae bacterium
CTCCATTCCAGCGGCGGCCTCGTCTACACGGCGGCCAAGTATGGCTACGGCACATACGAATGGTGCGCCCGCATGTCTTCCACGTCAGCCACGCCCGCCGGCCCCGGCGACCCTCTTTCGGGCGGCGTCTCGGCCGGGTTCATTTACGTCAACAACTCCCAGACCGAAGTGGATTTCGAGTTTGCCCACGCCACCGACTCGCTCGGGCGCCTCGACGCCTGGCTCTACATGGCGAACTGGCGCAACCTGGTCTCTACCTCCAGCTCCGTCCGCAACGCGGACCCGCCCGGCCCCTACCACACCGGCTACCAGATCTTTAAGTTCGTGTGGACCCGGAACTACATTCATTACTACGTCAACGGCTCGCTGCTGCGGATTCACAGGCAGAACATTCCCCGGGTCTCGGCGCACGTCATGGCCAACCACTGGGGCACCAACAGCGACGGCTTCGGCGGCCCCGCCGCCCCGGGCGTCCGGTATTTCTACGTAGACTGGGTGCGCTACACCCCGCCCGGGGGCAGCGCCGCCGCGATTCCCTGCGGCCCGTAGCCGTTCGGGGAACAATTCGCGGGACCACCTGCGCAACCTTTCCCGCGTCTTTCCTCATCCAACGGGGTTAGAATGAAGTGAGGGAGGCATGCGCGTGACCGTGCCAACTGGGCGAAGATATTCCGTGCTCGCGATCGTCGCCGGCCTTCTGGCGGCGCCGCTGCTTTCGCAGCGCCCGGAGTCCCAGGAACCCACCATCCGCGTGGACGTCTCGGTGGTCAACGTGCTCTGCACGGTCCGCGACCGCGATGGCGGCCTGGTCGCCAATCTCGACAAGTCCGACTTTGACATCCGCGAGGACGGCAAGCCGCAGCAGATTCTCTACTTCTCGCGCGAAACCAAGCTCCCCCTGACGCTCGGCCTGCTGGTGGATTCGAGCGTCAGTCAGCAGCGCCTCATCCCCGAGGAGCGGCGCGCCGCCGCGGCCTTCTTCGAGCAGGTGCTCACGCCGCAGGACGCCGCCTTCCTGGTCAGCTTCGACGTCAACGTGGATTTGCTCCAGGACATCACCGGGAGCGTGGATTTTCTGCGGCAGGCGCTCGACCGCATTCACGTGAACAGCGGCGGCGGAGCCGGCTCGGCCCGAGGGCCGTTCCCGCAGATTCAAACCGGCGGCACGCACCTCTTTGACGCCGTCTACCTGGCCGCCGACGAGGTGCTCCGGCGGGAAGTCGGCCGCAAAGCCCTCATCCTGATCTCCGACGGACAGGACCACGGCAGCCGCGTCAGCCGCCAGCTCGCCATCGAAACCGCGCAGCGCGCCGACGTGATCGTCTACGGCATTCTGTTCTATGACCGCGAATTCTACGGCTGGGGAGGATCCGCCTACCGCGGCGACCGCGAACTCAAGCAGATGTCCGAGGAGACCGGCGGACGCCTCTTCGAGGCCCGCAGCGACCGCCAACTGCATGAGGCCTTCGAGCAGATTTCCGACGAGCTGCGCAGCCAGTACAGCCTCGGCTACACGCCCACCAACTCGGCGCGCGACGGCAGCTACCGCCGCCTTCAGGTGCGCGCCAACGGCCGCGCCTACCGCGTCCAGGCCCGCAAAGGCTACTACGCCCCCGGCGGCGAATAACTTTCTTGCAGACCCTTAATGTAAGGCTTGTCATCCCGAGGAGCGCAGCGACCAGGGACCTGCCAGTAAGGAGTCAGTAGCCAGGAGTCAGGAGTCAGTAGAAAAACCCCAAAGCCCTGTCATCCCGAGGAGCCTTGCGACGAGGGACCTGCCAGTAAGGAGTCAGTAGCCAGGAGTCAGGAGTCAGTAGGAAAACTCCAAAGCCGACGAGGGACCGGCACTCACTCTTCGGAATTCTGAATTTGGAATTTGAAATATTTGAAATTTGAAATTTCTTCTCTGTGCCTCTGTGTCTCTGTGGTTAAAAAAAGAGAGTCACGGCACCAGCACGATCTTCCCGAAATTTCCGCGATTGAGGAACAGGCCGAAGGCGGCGGCGGCGTCCGCGAGCGGCAGCGTGTGGCCCACCACCGGGCGTACGGCGCGGCTCTCCAGCAGTTTCTGCGCCGCGCTCATGGCGCGTTTCACGATTTCGGGGCTCGACACGCTCAGCGAGCCGAAGCTGAAGCCGCTGACCGTGATCGCGTGATGCCGCAGACTCATCGGCTGCAAGGTCCCTTCTTTTCCGGCGGAAGTTCCGTAGCTCACCACGCGCCCCAGCGTCCTCAGGCAGTGCAGGCTCTTCTCGAGGACCTCGCCGCCCACCGAATCGAGCACCAGGTCCACGCCCTGCCCGCCGGTCTGCTGCTTCACTACTTCGAGAAAATCCTGCTGCGCGTAATTGATGACGACGTCCGCGCCCAGCTCTTTCACGCGGCGCAGCTTCTCGTCGGAGCTGGCGGTCCCAAAAACGCGCGCCCCTGCCGCCTTCGCGGTTTGCACCGCCGCCGTGCCGACTCCGCCCGCCGCGGCGTGGATCAGCACGGTCTCGCCCGCCGTAAGACGCCCGAATTCGTGCAGCGCAAGCTGCGCCGTAACGAAAACTTCCGGGAACGCTCCGGCCTCTTCGAAGCTCAGGTCATCGGGCACCGGCAGCAGCAGCCACGCCGGCATGCGCGCGCGCTCCGCGTAACAGGCGCAGGTCTCGCGCAGCACCGTCCCCATCACGCGCTGCCCCGCGCGCCACTCGCCTGCGCCGTCGCCGCTTCGCAGCACCACGCCCGCCGCCTCAAAGCCCGGCACAAACGGCAGCGGCCGCTTGCCCCGATATCCGCCCCGGCACATCAGCAGGTCCGCATAGTTCACACCGGCGGCCTTCACCTCAACCAACACTTCTCCCGGCCCGGGCTGCGGCTCGGGAACTTCGACCATGCGAAGTTCCGCCGTCTCGCTCAGCTCGCTGATTTGAATTGCGCGCATAGATTTCCCCGTTTGCGGATGTCTGGAAGCTGTTGCATAACCTTTTGGACGCACCGTAAGGGCACGCCTTCAGGCGTGCCGACAACGAATTGCAAGAATCTGGGCTTTAGCCCCTGGGGTCCGTCTTTTGGCCCTCAGCGGCTGAAGCCGAACTCTTCCATCCACCGCTTCGGCACGGTTGAAACCGTGCCCTTACAACTCTTCCAGAAGGTTATACAATAGCTTCTCGTGCCTTTGTGTCTTCGTGGTAAATCGCTTACGACGTAATCCGGATGGCGGGCTCGCCCTCGCTGCGACTCTGGACTTCCACTTCCGCCGCGAGGTTCCGCGCGATTTCGAGGAAGGCCGCTGCGGAGGGCGACTGCGCGTCTTCGAGAACCACGGGGCGTCCGCCGTCGGAGGCTTTGCGGATGCCCGTGGCCAGGGGAATCTTGCCGAGCAGCGGCGCCTCCCAGCGCTCCGCCGCGCGCTGGCCGCCGCCGGTGTCGAAGATGTTGTCCGCCTGGCCGCAGTGCGGGCAGACGTAGTAGCTCATGTTCTCGATCAGCCCCAGAATCGGGCAGCGCAGTTGTCGGAACATCAGCAGGGCTTTCTCGGCGACGCGCAGCGCCACGTCCTGCGGCGTCGAGACGACCACCGCGCCGGTGAGCGGGACACGCTGGCAGAGCGTCAGTTGCACGTCCCCGGTTCCCGGCGGCAGGTCCACGATCAGGTAGTCGAGCGCGCCCCAATCCACGCCGGTCAGGAACTGGTCCACCAACTTTGCGAGCATCGGCCCCCGCCACACGATGGCCTGGTCGGGCGGAATGAAAAAGCCTGCCGACATCACTTTCACGCCGTGCGCCGTGACCGGAACAATGCCGCGCGCACCGGGCTGCGGGTTTCCCTCGACGCCCAGAATCTGCGGGATGCTCGGCCCGTAGATGTCGGCGTCGAGCAACCCGACGCGCGCCCCCCCGCGCGCCAGCGCCACCGCCAGATTCGCCGAGACCGTGGACTTGCCGACTCCGCCCTTGCCCGAGCCAACCGGAATTACGCTGCGTACGCCCGGCAGGATACTCATGCCGGGCATGCCCGGCATGCCGGGCGGCGGCATTCCCGCGTGTCCCCCGCCTCTCATTTCGTGTTCCGCCATGAGAACCTAACCTCGCATCACTTGTTCGTTCCGCCCCTGACCCCTAACACCTAGCACCTAGCACCTATCACCTATCTTCCCGCCCGCTCGCCGAGAGCCTGCTCACGGCCGGCGTGGGCCGCGCATCTCCGATCCGCACCAGCTCGCGGACCGACACCGTCGCCTCTTCTTCGCTGCCCAGCAGGTCGCGCAGCGTGGTCCGGCTCAGCACTTTGTCCACGCCCGATTGCACGGCCCGCCACAGGGACCGGATCGAGCAATCCACCGTGTGCGTGCAGCTCGCCAGGCTTCCCGGATATTGCTCGCAATACTCGCTCTCGAACAAACGGCCTCCGAGCGCCGCCAAAACTTCGCCGACCACGATCTGTTCCGGAAGCCGCGCCAGCGCGTAGCCGCCGCTCTGCCCGCGCGTGCTTTTCAGGAAGCCGCCCTGCCGCAGGATGCGCACCAGCTTCGCCACGTAGGGGACCGAGATGCCTTCGGCGGCCGCCACTTCCGGAATCGTCAGGCTGCCTCCTTTACCTTGCCGCCCGATCTGCAAGAGGCAGCGAAGTCCGTACTCTTCTTGCGCCGTGAACTTCATCGCCGTTCCCCCTTCAAAAGCAGGAGTCAGGAGCCCGTAGTCAGTAGCCAGTAGAAAACAATCGCGGACTCTACTGACTACCGACTACTGTCTTTCTCGCGCTCTACTGACTACCGTCTACTGACTACTGGCTACTGGCTACTCTCTTCAAAAAATCCCCAATTGCAGCCGCGCGGCCTCCGTCATCTTTTGCGGAGTCCAAGGCGGTTCCCACACCAGCTCGACCGCAGCCTCGCTCACGCCGGGAACGTCCCGGATCACCTGCTCGACGCGCCCCGGCAGCGACTGCGCCTCCGGGCAGCTCGGCGCGGTCAGCGTCATTCGCACGCAGACCTTGCCGGGCGGCTCGATGCGCAGGTCGTAGATCAGCCCCAGCTCGTAGATGTTGATCGGAATCTCCGGGTCATAGACCGTCCGCATGGCGTTCTTGACTTGACCCTCCAGCGCCGCGAGGTCCACAGCGCCCTGCGGCGGCTCGCTCGCAGTTTCCGGATTCTTCACGGTTGTCTCGTCCATAGTTCAACCAATCTTAGCCACAGAGGCACAGAGACACCGAGAAGCACTTGAAAGAAATGTAAAATCTGTCATCCCGAGGAGCCCTTCGGCTGCGCTCAGGGTAAACTCCGCCACGAGGAACCTTCGTCTGTCATCCCGAGCGCAGCGAGGGACCTGCACTTCCTTCTGTTCCCTGTTCCCTGTTCCCTGTTCCCTGTCTTCCTCTCCGTGCTCTCTGTGTCTCTGTGGCTAATTCTTCCCCTGACACCTAACACCTAGCACCTGACACCTGCTTCTCAGTCCGTCGTCACCGAGTGCGTGCCTTCGAGCGCGGCGCGCAGCGTGTGCCAAGCCAGCGTGGCGCACTTGACCCGTACGGGAAACTCCTTAACGCCGGAGAAGACCGCCAGCTTGCCGAGCTGCGCCGCCTCTTCTTCCCCGAGCGCGCCGCCCGTCACGAGCTTGTGAAAGATCTCGAAGAGCGCGTCGCTCTCGGCCCGGGGCTTGCTCTTGGACCGCTCCGTCATGAGCGAAGCCGACGCCGTCGAGATGGCGCACCCGGAGCCTTCCCAGCGGATGTCCCGCACGCGGTCGCCGTCGAGCGTCAGGTAGACGGTCACTTTGTCGCCGCAGAGCGGGTTGTAGCCCGTGGCCGTGTGGTCCGCGCCTTCCAGCTTCCCGAAGTTGCGCGGCTTGCGGCTGTGCTCCACGATCAGCTCCTGATAGAGGTCCCGCACCTCGGCCATCAGCCGAACACCTCCTTCACCTTCTCGATCCCCGCGACGAGCGCGTCCACTTCCCTCGACGTATTATAGAACGCAAAGGAGGCTCGCGTGGTGGCCGGAATGCCGAAGCGCTCCATCACGGGCATGGCGCAGTGGTGCCCGGCGCGCACGGCGATCCCTTCGCGGTCGAGAATCGTCCCGATGTCGTGGGGATGAATCCCTTCCAGCACAAACGAAAGCACGCCGGCCTTTTCGCGCGCCGTCCCGATGATCCGCGCCCCCGGAATGCGCCGCAGGCGCGCCGTGGCGTAGGCCAGCAATTCGCTCTCGTAAGCCGCTGTGCGCTCCAAACCGATCCCGGTCAAGTAATCCACGGCCGCGCCCAGGCCGATGGCGCCGGAGATGTGGGGCGTCCCGGCCTCGAACTTGTACGGCAGCGAGTTGTAGGTGGTCTTCTCGAAGGTGACCGAGCGGATCATGTCGCCGCCGCCCTGGTAAGGAGGCATTTCTTCAAGCCACTGCTGTTTTCCGTAGAGCACGCCGATGCCCGTCGGTCCGTAGAGCTTGTGCCCGGAGAGGGCGTAGAAGTCGCAGTCCAGCTCCCGGACGTTCACCGGCAGGTGCGGGGCGGCCTGCGCGCCGTCGAGCAGCACGGGAACGTTCCGGCGGTGCGCCATCCCGATCATCCGCGCCACCGGATTCACCGTCCCGAGGGCGTTCGAAATATGGCAGACCGCCGCCAGGCGCGTGCGCGGCGTGAGCAGCCGCTCGAACTCCTCGAGCAGCAGCTCGCCGTCGTCGTTGATCGGAGCCACGCGCAGCGCAGCGCCGGTCTGCTCGCAGAGCATCTGCCAGGGCACGATGTTCGAGTGGTGCTCCATGGCGGTGATCAGAATCTCATCGCCGGGGCGGAGCCGCGGCCGCCCGAAGCTGTGCGCCACGAGGTTGATGGCCTCCGTCGTGCCGCGAACGAAAATAATCTCCTGCGTGTCCGCCGCGCCCAGAAACCGCCGCAGCTTCTCGCGGCTCGCCTCGTAGTCGCGCGTCGCTTCCTCGCTCATCCAGTGCAGGCCGCGGTGGACGTTGGCGCACTCAACCTCATAGACCTTCCGCAGCGCCTCCATCACCGCCCGCGGCTTCTGGCCCGTGGCGGCGTTGTCGAGATACACGAGCGGCTTGCCGTTGACGGTCTGCGCCAGCGCCGGAAAATCTTTCCGGATGCGCTCGACGTCCAGGGTTATGCGTGTTGCCGGCCGGGGCGGCGCCGCCACGCTGGTGGTCTCCGTCGGAGTCATCCCGCCTCCTTCCGCGAAACCCGCTGCGCGTGGTGGGCATGGAGCGCATCTTCGACCCACGCCCGCACCCCCGCCGGTTTCACGCGCTCCACGACGTCCGCCGCGAAGGCGTTGATCAGCAGATCGCGCGCCTGCTCGGCGCCGATGCCGCGGGACCGCAAATAGAAAAGCGCCTCGGCGTCGAGCTGGCCGATGGTGGCGCCGTGCGTGCAGCGCACGTCGTTGTTGTAAATCTCGAGCTGCGGTTTGGTGTCTATCACGGCGTCGGGCGACAGCAGCAGGTTCCGGTTCTTCTGGATGGCGTCGGTTTTTTGCGCGCCCGGGCGGACGATGATGCGGCCGTTGAAGACGGCCGTGGCGGAGTCGCTCAGAATGCCGTGGTAGAGCTCGCGGCTCGATCCGTGCGGCTTGACGTGGTCGAGCGCCGTATGGTTGTCCACGTGCTGGCGGCCGCGCGCGAGATAGAGGCCGTGCAGCGCGCACTCGGCGCCTTCCGCGTCGAGCACTGCGGTCACCTCGTTGCGGACCAGCGCGCCGCCGAGCGAGACGGAACACGACGCCGCGTTCGCGTTGCGGTCCGCGTAAACCTGGAGCGCGCCGACGTGGAACGAGCGGTCATTTTCACGCTGCAACTTGTAGTGATCGAGCGTAGCGTTTTCGCCGGCCACAATTTCCGTCACGGCGTTCGAGAAGCACACGCCGCGCCCCATTCCGACGTAGCTCTCGACGACGGTGACTTGCGTCTCGCGCTCGGCCACAATCAGGCTGCGGGGAAACGAAACGAGCGGCACCTCATCGGCGGTCGAGACGTAGACCAGGTGCACGGGCGCGCCGAGAACGGTCCCTTTCGGGAACCGCAGATACGCGCCGTCCTTCCAGAAGGCGGTGTTCAGCGCGACGAACGGATGCACGCGATGGTCCGCATAGCGCGCCAAGTGGGCCTCCGCCGCTCCGTCCTGCTCCTGAAGCAAAGCCGCGAGGCTGCCCGCCTCGACGCCGCGCGGCAGACCCCGGACCGTCGAGAGCCGCCGGCTGTAATAGCCGTTCACGAAGACCAGCCGAATGGCATTCGATTCGCCAGGGGCATCCCCCGGCAGCGCGCTCTCCAGCCGCTCGCCCTTCCAGGTGTCGGTTTCATCGGGCGCAGCCTGGAACAGCACCTTCGTGAGCGGCGCGACGTTGGTGAAGCGCCAGTCTTCGTCGTGCACGCTCGGGAATCCGAGGCGGGCAAACGACTGGATCGCTTCCTGGCGGACACGGAAAAGCCATTGCGGGCCGCGCGCGGCAAACTCGCGCTCCAGCGCCCGGAAGCTGGAGACGTATAAATCTTGCTGTTCCAGCAGGTCTGGCATGGTCAACCCCTCCGGGGTTGAATTTGCTTTCTGGCGCCCAGTTCCGTAGGTTGAAACCTACGGCTACTCACAGGTTGCCCCTTCGGGGCACTAACCGCTAATCACTATCCACTATTCACTATCCACGATCCACTAACCACCGCTTCTTCCAGGCCCGCGTAGCCGTTCTCTTCGAGTTCGAGCGCCAACTCTTTGGAGCCGGACTTGACGATGCGACCGTTCAGCAGCACGTGGACGAAGTCCGGGATGATGTAATCGAGGAGCCGCTGGTAGTGCGTGACGACCAGGATGGCGCGGTCGGGCGCGCGCATGGCGTTGACGCCGTCGGCGACGGTGCGGAGCGCGTCAATGTCGAGCCCCGAGTCGGTCTCGTCAAGGATCGCCAAGCGCGGCTCAAGCATCGCCATCTGAAAAATCTCGTTGCGCTTCTTCTCGCCGCCCGAGAACCCGGCGTTCACGGGGCGCTCCCGGAAGCTCGGGTCCATTCCGAGCCGCTTCATTTTCTCCTCCGACTCTTGCAGGAAATCGAAGGCGTCGAGCTCGTCGAGGCCGCGCGCTTTGCGGACGGCGTTGACCGCGGCGCGCAGAAAATACAGGTTGCTGACGCCGGGAATCTCGACCGGATACTGGAACGCCAGGAACACGCCCTCGCGGGCGCGCTCTTCGGGCTTCATCGCCAGCAAGTCTCTTTTTCCTTGCGGGCCGTCGTAGAGAACTTGGCCCTCGGTCACCTGGTAGAGGTCCCGGCCGGCCAGCGCCTGCGCCAGCGTGCTCTTCCCGGAGCCGTTCGGCCCCATGATGGCGTGCACCTCGCCCGCCCGGATTTCCAGATCAATGCCGCGCAGGATTTCCCGCCCGCCGGCGCTTGCGTGTAAGTTTTTAATGGTCAGCATGTCTCTCTTGATTCCTCAAAATGAATTAACCACAGAGGCACAGAGACACGGAGGAAGAATTAAACCGCGAAAACAACCACGAACGGTGGACATCCCTTTCATTTCCAGGGGCCTCTCGATTAGAACTGCACGTTCCTGTCTTCTTCCCATGCTTCTCTGTGTCTCTGTGCCTCTGTGGTAATGTCCGCATTACCCGACGCTGCCTTCCAAACTGACGCCCAGCAGCTTCTGCGCCTCGACGGCAAACTCCATCGGCAGCTCCTTGATGACCTGCTTGGCGAAGCCGTTGACGATCATCGAGACGGCGTCTTCGGTCGAGAGGCCGCGCTGCTGGCAGTAGAAGATCTGGTCCTCGCCGATCTTCGACGTGGTGGCCTCGTGCTCGACCTGCGCCGCCGGGTTCTTGACTTCGAGATACGGAAACGTGTGCGCGCTGCACTGGTCCCCGATCAGCAGCGAGTCGCACTGCGAGTAATTGCGCGCGCCCTCGGCCCCCTTGAGCATCTTCACCAGGCCGCGATACACGTTCTTGCCGTGGCCGGCCGATATGCCCTTCGAGATGATCGTGCTGCGGGTGTTCTTCCCGATGTGGATCATCTTGGTGCCGGTGTCGGCCTGCTGGTAATTGTTGGTGAGCGCGACGGAATAGAACTCGCCGATCGAATTATCGCCCTGCAGGATGCAGCTCGGATACTTCCACGTGATGGCCGAGCCGGTCTCGACTTGCGTCCAGGAAATCTTGGAATTCGCGCCCAGGCACTTGCCGCGCTTGGTGACGAAGTTGTAGATGCCGCCCTTGCCGTTCTTGTCGCCGGGATACCAGTTCTGGATGGTCGAGTACTTGATCTGGGCGTTGTCGTGCGCGATCA
>CAYWWM010000052.1:0-10204 GCA_964461735.1 uncultured Solibacteraceae bacterium
TTCGAGCGGGCCGGAGGACTCGCCGCGATTGGAGTTGCGCAGGTCCGCTGCGATGCAGCGGTACTCGTCCTTGAATTCCGCGATGGGGTTAAAGGGCGAAGTGGCCAAGCCGGTGATCGAGGAGTTCAAACCTCCGCCGGCTATGCACAGCAAGGGAAAGCCGGAACCGGTTTCCTGATAGCGAATGCGAACGGGGCCTTTTTCGTAAAAGGACATAGGCGATCCTCCTTGTCCGGTCTGCTGGGGAAACAAACGTGGCGCAATGGCCATCGCCGTCGCTGCGGCTCCCCCTGTCAAAATGGTGCGTCTGGTCGAATCCATAACCGGGACCCTCCTTCATCCTTAGTCTTGGCTGTTGCGTGCGGTCCCCAGCGCCAGAGTGCTGGGCCGATTGGCGGACTCAGCTTTGATCCGTGTTGCGCAAGGATTCTACCACAGGTCCCCTGAACGATTAAGGGGGGGAATGCTCGCGGTGATGTAAATAGCTCTGTGTAAGAGAAGCGGAGGGTGTATGTTGGTTTTGTCCGGCAAGCGAAAACCAAATCTTTGATGCCTTTCCCGTGACGGCCGGGAGTACTCCCTTTGTCGTGTCGCGGCGAAATCGCGACATCCATCCACGAAGGCAATGGAGGCAATCATGAGGCAAGCAAGGATTCTAAGTAATTCGGAGGCTGCGGCAGAGTCGCAGAATGCTCACGATGTGCGGCAGACATCCTGCTGCGTTGTGGGTGGCGGTCCGGGCGGAGTCATGCTGGCTCTGCTCCTGGCGCGTCGCGGCGTGGACGTGACCCTGCTCGAGGCACACCAGGATTTCGACCGGGACTTCCGGGGGGACACCATCCATCCGTCCGTGCTCGAATATCTCGATCAGATCGGATTGGCCGACCGGCTGCACGAGCTTCGCCATTCTAAAATCTATGGACCGACGATTCAAACTGCCGACGGTCCCTTTCAACCATTCGACCTTCGCCAACTCCGGACGCGGTTCCCTTATGTCATGGTGATGCCGCAGACCCGGTTTCTCGAGTTCCTGACTCGCGAAGCTTCCCAGTACCCGAACTTTCATTTGGTAATGGGCGCCAACGTCCACCAATTGATCGAAGAGGACGGACGCGTCGGCGGGGTGCGCTACCAGAGTAAGGACAACTCGCTGCACGAGGTTCGCGCGCTCCTCACAATGGGCGCCGACGGACGCTTCTCGCGCGTCCGTCAGCTCTCTGGTTTGCAGATGGAGAAGACTTCGCCTCCGATTGATGTACTGTGGTTCCGCCTGCCGCGCATCGCCGGCGACTTCGAAGGCTCAACAGGTCTATTGGGCCGTTTCGGGCGGGGGAATGTTCTCGCTATCATCGGCCGGGACGACTGCTGGCAGCTTGGTTTGGTCTTTCGGAAAGGCCACTATCAGGAGCTGCGCGACGCGGGTCTCGAGGCGCTGCGGCGAACGGTGGTGAGTCTGGAACCGCGATTTGAGCGGCACGTCGAGCACATCACCGACTGGCGCCAAGTGTCGCTTCTGTCGGTGGAATCCTCGCGCTGCACGCGCTGGTATCGGGACGGCCTGCTGCTGATTGGCGACGCCGCGCACGTCATGTCCCCGGTCGGAGGTGTGGGCATCAACTACGCCATACAGGATGCTGTGGCGGCGGCTAACGTGCTGGCCAAGCCGCTCCTGGTAGGTTCGGTGACCACAGAACACCTCGCAGAAATTCAGCGGCGCCGCGAGTTCCCAACGCGCGTAATCCAGAGAATCCAATCCTACCTGCAGGAGCGAGTCCTTCTGAAGGTGCTCATCTCCGACAAGCTGCTCCGCATCCCGCCCGTGGTCCGGATGCTCCTGCGAGTTCCAGCCATCCGCAAGATCCCGGCCCATCTCCTGGGATTCGGGATCAACCGCCCGCGCGTGGAGGAACAATAACCTGTGCGTCCGGACGGCGCCGCGAGTTTCGACCACCCCTGCCACTGTCAGCCGGTGAGGATGAACAGCACCCAAGTGACCAGCGGCGCGGTCAGCACCATCGCCATGCCCCAGAGGAACAAGCCACGGAACAGCCGTTCCTGATCGCTTTCCGGACAATTGGCCAGCACCAGCGCCCCGACATTCGAGAAAGGGCTGGCGTCCACGACGGTGGCCGAGATGGCCAGCGCTATGACCACGCCGACCACTCCGACCTCGCCCGTGCCGAGCAACGGAACCGAGAGAGGGATGAGCACTCCAAGGACTCCGGCGCTCGATGCGAAGGCGGAAGTGAGGGCTGCGATCGAACAGATCAGCAGGGCGCCAAGGAATGGCGTACCGACACCGGCAACGCCCTCCCCGACGATGCGGATCGTGCCCATCCGCTGCAACAGCGCCATATAAGTGATGACGCCGCAGATCAACAGCACCGTGCTCCAACTCACTTTGTTCAATGCCCCCTTGCTGGTCGAAGAAAAAAGCAAGTGCAGCAGCACTGCTCCCGAGACGGAGAGCATCCCGAGGTCGAGCCGAAAGACCATCGCCCCTACCGCAGCCAAGACGATGCAAAGGAGAGTCACGACACGGACCAGGTTCATTCCGGCGTCCGCCTCGGTTGCGATCCTTCCTGGATCGGCCGGATCGGCTGCCGGGCGAACGCGCGGGCGACGGGACAGCTCGATGCCGCCGAAGGCGACGTAGATGACCACGGCGAGGGCCACGTTGTAGAGGAAGCTGGCGCCAAACAGGGCCATGGGATTGGTGGTGAGTCCGCTGCGTTCCACCGCGCCGTTGACGATGGCGCCCAACGCGTTCACCGGCGAGAATTGTCCTGCTGCTGTCCCGTGGGCCACCATGAGCCCTCCCAGGAGGAGGTTGATGTCGTATTTCTTGGAAAGACGCAAGAAGATGGGAGCTAACATGGCGACCGCGGGTGGGCCCAGCGCCCCGGCCACCGCCGGTATCGCCGAGACAAAGAAGATGACCCAAGGGACCAGCGCGGCGTTGTGTCCCACCAGTCCGGCGACCCAGTTCACCAGCCACTCGATGGTTCCGTTGACCGCGGCGATGCCGAACAGGTAGGTCACTCCGAACAGCAGGATGAATAGATCCGGCGGAAAGCCGGAATAGATCGTCCGGACATCCTCGCCCGCGATCATCGTCCCAACGGCGAACGTGGCCAGAAAGGCAATCGCACCGAGGTTCACCGGCCGCAGAGTGCCCAGCAGCAGGATCGCCAGCAAGACGAGAATGGCTATCACGTGAACGGAAATATCGTTACCTCTATAGCGAAGTTGCCAATATTATCATGCCATGTTGACGTCACTCCATTGAGCGGGAGGAGTCTTCGTCCGAGTGTGTTATGATGCAATACTTCAGCGGTATGTCCCCCTCGATCCTCGTGACCAATGACGACGGCATCCAGGCTCCGGCGCTGCGCGTTTTGGCGGAAGCGCTCGCGCCGCTCGGTAAGGTGACGACGGCCGCGCCGCTCGGGGAGATGAGCGCGTGCAGCCGCTCGATCTCGCTCTTTCGGCCGGTGCGCTATGAGGCCCTCGGCCCGGACCGCTACGGCGTGGACGGCACGCCCGTGGATGCGGTGATCCTGGCGCTCGACCATCTGCTCGAGGCGCCGCCCAGCCTGGTGGTCTCCGGCATCAATCTGGGAGCCAACCTGGGCCTGAACGTGTTCTATTCGGGAACCGTGGGCGCCGCGCTCGAGGGGACCCTGCACGGCATCGCCTCGTTTGCGATCTCGATCTGCTCGAAGCGCGAGGCGCCGCTCGGTCCGGCGGCGTCGTTCGCGGCGGCGCTGGCAAGATGGATTCTCGAATGCGGCCTGCCGCAGGGCTTGACCCTGAACGTGAACGTACCGGCCGACTGGCGGAACGGCGTCCGGCTGACGCGGCTGGCTGCCCGCGAAGCGCGGCGCTTGCAGCTCGAACCACACGACTCCGGCGCGCCTGATTCTTTCTCGATTCGGGAAGTGATGGACCCCGCCCAACTCGCCGCGGATTCCGATTACACGGCGATCCGCGCCGGGCAAGTCTCGATCACGCCCCTGGCCATGGAGTGCGCGGACGCCTCCTCCGTAGCGCGGCTCGAAAGCTGGATTCGGAACGGGGCCGGCTTTCCGCTACGAGATTGACCGCGCATAGTCCGCCCCGGTTTTCCCGCCGACAAGGCAGGCCCGTTCGTTGCCTGCCAACACCGGAGGTGCTACCATGAAGCGGAGCGGCTGCTCCTAAAAAGCAGGTCCGCTTTTGTCAGGCTTCGGGCTCTGTGCAACGGAAAGCGGCGAACCCCGCCAGGTCCGGAAGGAAGCAACGGTAGCCGTCCCTTCCGTGTGCCACAGATCAACCCGAAGTCTGGCCAAAAATAGTTTAGAGCGGTGTAATTTTTGGTGTTGACCGTCAGGGCATGGCTTCAGCCATGCCGGAAACGCTGTAGAATGAACCGGCTTTAGCCGCTGAGGTTTGTCCAATAAGAGCTTCTGGAAGACTCACCTCAGGCGCTAAAGCGCTTCCCAACCGAGCGTGATTCGGCACGACTGAAGTCGTGCCCTTACGAGTGCCCGTCTCGGTCTACACCATTTGTGAAAACGCTCTGGGCAAATAGCCCGGCCGAAAAAGCCTGGCCCAAACCTTCGCCGATCCTTCCCCGCGACCCTGGGCGGGAAAGCGGACCCGAGAGCGAGACCCTTGTATCAGGTCATTGCACGGACGTGGCGGCCGCAGCGCTTCTCGGAAGTCATCGGCCAGGCCCACGTCACCGAAACCCTCCAGAACGCCATCCGGCGCAGCCGCATCGGCCACGGCTACATTTTCTCCGGCCAGCGCGGCGTCGGGAAAACTACGCTCGCCCGGCTGCTCGCCAAGTCGCTCAACTGCAAACAAGGCCCCGCCCCGGAGCCTTGTGGCGAATGCGATTCCTGCCGTGAGGTCGCCGCCGGACGGTCCGTGGACGTCCTGGAAATTGACGCCGCCTCCAATCGCGGCATTGACGCCATCCGCGAGTTGCGCGAAAACGCCCGCTACGCCCCCGCGCGCGACCGCTACAAGGTCTTTATCATTGACGAGGCCCACCAGATTACGCCGGAAGGTTTTAACGCCCTGCTCAAGACCCTGGAAGAGCCTCCCGCCCATGTCGTTTTCATTCTCGCCACCACCGAGGCCCACCAGTTCCCCGAGACGATTCTCTCGCGCTGCCAGCATTTTGCTTTCCGCGCCGTTGCGTTCCCGGACATTTACGCGCATCTCGAAAAGGTGTGCTCCGCCGAAAACGTCGCCGCCGACCCCCCAGCCCTGGCGGCGCTCACGGCGGCCGGCGAAGGCAGCCTGCGGGACGCCTTGTCGCGCCTGGAGCAAGCCATCACGGCCTTCGGCTCGCGCCTGGAAGGCAACGCCGTGCGCCGGCTGCTCGGCGCCGCTCCTTCCCGCATGCTCGATGAGGTCTTCGAAGCCGTCCTTTCCCAGAACCGCCCGCAAATGCTCGATATTGTTGATCGTCTCGTCGCCGAGGGCTACCAGTTGCCGCACTTCTGCTCGCAGCTGGTGCGCGCCGCCCGGAATCTTCTGGTGGTGCGCGTGGCTGGCCCCGAACCTCGGTTGCTCGAAGCTTCCGCGGAAGAGATCGAGCGCTGCACGGCGCTGGCCGCGCGGTTTTCCGAGGAGAGTTTGCTGCGCGCCGTCGGAATACTGCTGGCGCTGCATCAAGAGCTGCGTGTCAGCATGGAGCCGCGGTTCCAGATGGAGCTGGGTTTGCTCAAACTGGTGGACGCCGAGCGGCTGGTGGCCATCGAGGACCTGCTGGTGCGGCTGGAGTCGAGCGGTTCGGCTCTGTCCAGCACCGGCGCCGCCGGCGGGACCGCCGCGCGAGTGTCTCCGCCTCCGAGCCCCTCGCTGACTTCCACCCGATCTGCTTCCTCTGCCGCGAGTCATCCGAGCCCCTTTGAGCAGGACGTGGCCCGCAAGCGGCAGGCGCAGACTTCCCCTCGGGCTGAGGGCGCAGAAGGTCGCGTAGAGAACAATGCCTCGCGTGGCGCAGCGGAGGTCTCCGGGCCGGGGGCGCCTTCCCCCGCAGTTTCCCCCCTAGTTTCCGAAGATTTGCCGTCGCGGGAATCGGCCTGGGTGCGGGAGGCGCTGCGGCGCCTCGAGGAAGGCTCGAAGCCCGTGCTGGCCGCTTTGCTGACTGAGGCCGAACAGTGGGAGTTTGGCGAGTCCGAGGTGCGCATCCGTCTTGCCGACAACGGCATCGCCCGCGTGCTGCCCGACGCCGACCGCAAGTTTCTGGACCAGTTGATCTCGGATGTCCTGGACCGCCCGGTGCGCGTCCAGTTTGCAGAGGAGTGGAAAGGTTCTTCCCCGCCTCCCGCCGCTGTGAGGAAAATCGCACCCGACGCTGCGGACTCATCCCTGGAAGGCCGCGTGCGGGGTGATCCTGAGGTCGCGGAGTTCGAGTCGCTGTTCGGAAAGCAAGTAACCGATATTCGCCGCCGGAGAGAGTGAGCCTATGCGCAACTTGCAGCAAATGATGCAACAGATGAAAAAGATGCAGGAGGAGATGCAGCAGCAGATGGAAGCGATGCGCATCGAGGCTTCCTCCGGCGGCGGCATGGTCACCGTCCGCATGAACGGCTCGAAGCAAGTGCTCTCGGTCAAGATTGATCCCGAAGCCTTGCAGGGCGGCGACGCCGAGATGCTCCAGGACCTGGTGCAGGCCGCCGTCAATCAGGCGCTGCGGCAGGTGGACCAGGCCCTCGCGGAGAAGCTCGGCGGGATGGTTGGACTCCCCGGAGGCCTGAAGATCCCGGGATTGTTCTAACGGACCACAATGTCCAAATCCCAAACTCCAAATCCTAAACAAATCTCAATGAACAAACTCCAAATTCCAGATTCCAAATTCCGAAATCGAATCTTCACGCTTCGGATTGCAGCTTGGAAGTTGTTTGGAATTTCGGATTTCGGAATTCGGAATTTGGAATTTGTTTAGAGTTTCGAGTTTGGGATTTGGAGTTTGGAGCTTACCGGAGTGCCCGAATATCCCGAACCCATGGCCCGGTTGATTGACGCGCTGCGGCGGCTGCCCGGCATCGGGTCAAAGTCCGCGCAGCGCATCGCGTTCCACCTGCTCAAGGCGGAGCCCGAGGAGACCGACCGCCTCGCCGAAGCGCTCCGGGACTTGAAGGGGAAAATCCGCCTCTGCGACGTCTGCAACAACTTCACCGACGTCAGCCCTTGCGCCTACTGCTCCGACGCCGCGCGCGACGGGAGCCTGGTCTGCGTGGTCGAAGAGCCGGCCAACATCGTCCCGATTGAAAAGACCGGAAAGTACCGCGGGCGCTATCACGTTCTCCACGGCGCGCTCTCGCCGCTCCAGGGCATCGGGCCGGAGCAGTTGCGGATTGCCAACTTGCTCGCGCGCGTCACTCGGAGAGGGGAGAGCGGCGGCGAGGACGGCAGCGCCCCCGCCGGCATGGAAGAAGCGAGCATCCAAGAAGTGATTGTCGCCACCAACCCCACCGTCGAAGGAGAAGCCACGGCTCTCTATCTCTCCCGCTTGTTGAAACCCCTCGGCGTCCGCGTCAGCCGCATCGCCATGGGCATCCCCGTCGGCGGCGAGCTCGAATACACCGACTCGGCCACCGTAGCCAAAGCCATGGAAGGGCGCAAGGAACTGTAGCCGCCCGCAGATACCGCAGAAACAGAATCGTGTTCGCGTCGCTCAATTCGTTGATCTCGCATCCGCGAAATCTGCAATCGGCATTATCTGGTACGATGAGGATTGCGGAGGGGAAGATTGCGGAGGGAAGATATGGCCGAGAACGAGCAGATCATCCCTATCATCTTAGCGCATTATCCTGCGGCGCAGGCGATCTATCTCTTCGGAACCCACGGCACGCCGGAGCAGTGGCCCGAGAGCGACGTGGATATTGCGCTGCTGCTGCCTCCGGAACAAGCCCGGCGTGAGCCGCACTTGATGCTGACTCCCTGCCATTCCGCTTTGGAGGATGCCCTCGGAAAGCGGGTGGACCTGGTGAATGCCCGTGGCGTCTCGACCGTGTTGCAAAAGGAGATTATCGAATCCGGGCGCTTGCTGGATTGCGCCGATGCGGCCGCGGCCGCCGAGTTCGAGATGCTGACGCTCTCCCATTATCAAAAGTTGAATGAGGAGCGGAGAGATATTCTGGAGTCGTTCCAGAAAACCGGGAGAGCCTACGGCGTATGAACGATGTCGTGATTAACAAGGTTCAGAACCTGCAGCGCTGCGTCCAAAGGGCCCGGGAAGAATATCACGCGGACCGCGACGGCTTCGCGGCCAACTACACGCGGCAGGATGCAGCGCTGCTCAATGTCGTGCGGGCGTGCGAGACAGCCATTGATCTGGCGAATTTCGTGATCCGAGCGCGAAAGCTCGGCATCCCCGTATCGAGCGCGGACAGTTTCCAGTTGCTGAGCGTGGCACGAATCATAGATCCCCCCATGGCGGAGCGGATGCAGAAAATGGTGGGCTTTCGCAATATGGTTGTCCACCAATACACGAACGTTGACCTTCGCATTGTCGAAGCCGTGATTGCCTCTGAGCTGGACGAACTGCTCGCGTTTGCCGATGCAGTCCGGAATTCCATGAGCGACTCGGCGTCCTAAGTTTTCCACCTGCGGCTGCGGCGACTGCGCCGCTACCTTCGCCACCGTCGCTGAGGCCATGGAAGGGCGCAAGGAACTGGTAGTGCGCTATTCTTTTCCTTGACAGGGCCGTCTGCTGGCGTCTAGTCTTAGGTAGCGACGGACGGGATGGGTATGTTGTCTTGGGCAAAGTTGCTGCTGGCCGGGGTCCTGGCGTTTGCTCCGCTCGTGGAGTGCTTTGACACCTGGGAACAGCCTTGGAGCGGTGAACCGAAAGGGGAGCTGGTCCTGACGGTTCTCTCCTGTGCGATTGCTCTCGGCATTGCATGCGTCCGACGCATGACTGGATTGCTCCGGATTCTGGCGCTCCGCGCATGGAATGTCATCTCGGTGGCTTCTACCCTTGGGGCCATTGTTGCGTGTGCGCCAGCCGGCCCTCGCCTTCGGCTAACCTTCGGCCTTTCTCCGCCTCCGCTGCGGATATAGCAGACACTCTTCCGACAATAAAGGCTTGAGCTCTTGGCCTGCGCTGCAAGGCCGTGCTCAGACCAGGGCGCAGGAGTGTCACTGTATGGGCTGTCGGAGGTAATGACATGCATATGCAATCGTTGTATGCTGTGAATGCGCTGACCTTGCTCGGAGGCAGGCGTGGTATAATTCGACACAACTCGGCACCATGGGAGAAGCTCTTGTTCCTTCTGATTCTCTCTGCGGCGTTAACCGTCGGCTTCAGCGGCTGTTCGAACACTCCCACGGAAAGTTCCGCCGATGCGACCGAAGCCAGGACCGTGCGCGTGGCGCGCGCGCGCATGGAACAGACCGTGCGGGCGCGGGGCATCGTCAAGCCGGCTCCTAATGCGCTGGTTCGAGTCGGTTTCCCAATGCCGAAGGATGTCTCCCGCCGCATCAGCCGCCTGACCGTGGTGGAAGGAAACACGGTGAAAGCAGGAGAGATTTTGGCCGAGCTCGATCATGACGACCTGAATGCTGCGCTCGCCCAATTGCGCGCCGACGCAGCCGTCGCGGAGCGCGAACTCGAAGCGTTGCGGGCGCTCGAACCGCATAATGTCGCGGTGGCCGAAGCGGCGCTGGCCGAAGCGGCCGCCCAACTGGAGCTGGCCCAGCAGAACATGCAGCGGATCGAATTGCTCTTCCAGCAGTCCATCGCTCCACGGCAGACCTACGATAGCGCGGTGAACGATCTGGCGGTGACGCAAGCGCAGCGCCGCACCGCCGAAACACGTTTGCAAAACATCCGAGCCAGGTTCCGCACCGACATCTCCACGGCCGAGGCGAAACTCGCCCTGGCTGGCGCGGCGATAGAAAACGTCGCCGTACAAATCCGCTGGAGCGTCCTGCCGTCGCCGATCAACGGCCAAGTCTTTGCCGTGCACCAGCGGCAAGGGGAGCTGGCCGGGAATCAGCCGGCTTCGCCCGTCGTCACGCTGCTCGATCCGCAGGGCCTGCAACTGCATCTGTACGTGGACGAGGCTGACTCGGGGCGCGTCGAGCCGGGCCGGAAGGTGAGCTTTCGGCTCGACGCCCACCCCGACCGCACCCTCCGCGGCACGATCGTTCGCATTCTGCCGCAGCCGATTTTGCAGGAAAATGTCGTCTACTATCT
>CAYWWM010000053.1:0-10164 GCA_964461735.1 uncultured Solibacteraceae bacterium
CTTCGAGCGAGCCGTAGCAGTCCAGGTGCTCGCGGTCAATCGAGGTGATGACGGCGAGAATCGGCGCGAGGTGAAGGAACGAGCGGTCGCTCTCGTCGGACTCGACGACCATGAAGTCGCCCTTGCCGAGCCGCGCATTCGTGCCGAGACTATTGAGCCGCCCGCCGACCACCATGGTCGGATCGAGATTCGCGGCGGCGAGCACGGAGGCGGCCATCGAGGTCGTCGTGGTCTTGCCGTGGCTGCCGGCGACAGCGATGCCGAACTTGAGCCGCATCAGCTCCGCCAGCATCTCGCCGCGGGGAATGACGGGAATTTGCAGCCGATGCGCTTCCACGACTTCGGAATTGTCCGGCCGCACGGCGGAGCTAGTGACGACGGCCTCGGCGCCGTGGACGTGCGCGGCGTCATGCCCTTCCCAAATCCGCGCCCCGAGCCGCGCCAGCCGCTCCGTCACCGCCGACAGCCGCGCGTCCGAGCCGGAGACTTCATAGCGCAGGTTGAGCAACACCTCGGCGATGCCGCTCATGCCGCTGCCGCCGATCCCTACGAAATGTACGCGCCGCGCCGGGAAAAACATCGTAAAAGCAGTGACCAGTGACGAGTGACCAGTGACGAGATAGCAAAAGTCAGAAGAAAGTAGTCAGGAGTCAGGAGTCAGTAGAAAAAACCTTCAGCCTGTCATCCTGAGCGAAGCGAAGGACCCGCTCTTCCTGCGCTCGTCACTCGTCACTTGTCACTCGTCACTTGTCTTTCTTCGCTCGTCACCGCTCACTTCTTCCTATCAATCGCTCCAAGCCCTCCACAATCCTTGCGGCGGCATCCGGATGAGCAGCGCGGCGCATGGCCGCTTCCATCTGTTCGAGCCGCGCCGGGTCGCCCAGCAGCTCCCGAATCGTCGTCGCAAGCCGTGCGCCGCTCAGCTCGCGGTCCAGAATCATGCGGGCCGCGCCGCGCGCCGCGAGCGACTCGGCGTTCCGCAACTGGTGGCGGTTCGCCGCCGCCGGATACGGAACCAGGATCGCGGCGCGCCCCGCCGCCGCAAGTTCCGCCGCGCTGCTGGCGCCGGCCCGGCAAACCACCAGGTCCGCGCGGGCAAACGCCTCCGGCATCGCTTCGATGTAGGGAACCACGTCCGCCCGCACCGCGTGCTTCGCGTACGCTTCCCTGATCGCATTATATTCGGTTTCCCCGGTCTGATGCAGGAGCCGGAGGCTTACTCCGAATTGATCCAAATCCGGTAACGCCTCCACGACGGCGCGATTGAGCGACCGCGCGCCCTGACTGCCGCCAAACACCAGCACCGTGAACGGCGGCCGGTGCGGCTTCCGGCGAATCCGGAAGAACTCCTCGCGCACCGGGATGCCCGCCTCCGTCACCTTGTTCGGATGAAAGTAAGACCCGGCTTCGGGAAACCCGACGAAGGCCCGCGCAACGTATGGCGCCACCCAACGGTTGGTCAGACCAGGATGGGCGTTCGGTTCGAGGACCGCGAGCGGAATGCCGGACCAGGCCGCCGTCAGCATGATGGGTCCCGCGGCGTAACCTCCGACGCCCAGAACTACGTGCGGCTGAAACCGCTCCAGAATGCGCCCGGCCTGCCAGAGAGCCGACGGCAACTCCAGCAGCGTTCTGACGCGCGTCGCGGCGCTCTGGCCTTGCAATAAACCGACCCGCAAAAGCTCCAAGGGAAATTCTGCTTCCGGGACCAGGCGGTTTTCGACGCCGCGCGCCGTGCCGGCGAACAACACGGCCGCGTCCGAATGGCGGCGGCAGAATTCTCGGGCGATCACCAGCGCCGGGATCACGTGCCCCCCCGTTCCTCCGGCCGCCAGCAGCAACCGCAACGGGGAGCGGGTATCCACCGGCAAGAGATGCGTGACCCGCGAACCGGATGCCATCTCCGTAATGCTGCTGTTGTCACTTTTCACGGCTCACTCGTCAGGGCCTTCTTCACTCATCCCTGCTTTCCACCGACTGAATCTTCTTGCCCCAGGCTGCGTGGCGGCTGATGTTGAGCAAGATACCGGTCGAGGCCAGAAACAGAACCAGCGCGCTGCCGCCGTAGCTCAGGAACGGCAGGGGGATGCCCTTGGGAGGCACCAGGCCCAGCGCGACGCTCACGTTGATGAGGGCCTGGCAGACCACCGTGAGAGTCAGCCCGGCGGCGAGGTAGCGCCCGAACTCGTCCGGGGCGTTCAGGCTCGCGAGCCAGCCCCGCCAGAAGTAGATCCCGAAGAGAACCAATACCAGCGTCGCTCCCCACAGGCCGAGCTCCTCGGCCGTCACGGCAAAGATGAAGTCGGTGTACGGGGCGGGCAGGAAAAAGAGCTTCTGCTTCCCGTTCATCAGGCCTAGCCCGGAAATCCCGCCGGTTCCCACCGCGATGAGGGATTGAATGATCTGAAACCCGTTCCCTAAAGGGTCGGCGTAGGGATCGAGGAACGCCAGCACGCGATTGCGCCGGTACGGTACGCGCAAGACGAGAAGATAGAGCGCCGGCAGACTCCCTAGAAACAAATAGGCAAAATACCGCAGCCGCAGTCCGGCCAGATAGAACATGGCCGCGGCAACCACCGCGATCGCCACCGGCGTTCCCAGGTCCGGCTCCTTCAGGATGAGGCCCAAAACAACTCCCAGCAGCACCAGGGCGGGCAGCAAGGTTTTCCAGAAGCCGTTGATCTCCGCGCCGCGCTTTTCCAGCCAGTAGGCCAGAAAGACGACGAGCATCAGCTTGGCCAGCTCCGAGGGCTGAAAGGAGAGCGGCCCCCAGCGCAGCCAGCGATGCGTTTGCTGATGGGGGGCGGAGAGCAGCGCCGCTACGAGCAACGCCACAGCCAGAAAGATGCCGGGAAACACGACCGCGGGATGGCGCCAGTGGTGGTAGTCCACGCGCATCAGGAGCAGCAGCGCGCCTCCCCCCAGCACGGCCCCCGCGAGCTGCCGCCAGAACAGCGCCGCCGAGCTGCCATAGCTGTCAGCGGCGACGGCGGCCGAGCTGCTGTAGACCATCAGCAATCCGAGAAACATCAGGATCACGGTCGCCGAAAAAAGAACCGGGTCCGAGGTAAACCGCTTGGTCATGGAACCTCCATAAACAGTGGCGAGTGACCAGTGACGAGTGACGAGAAAAAGGCACACCAGTCTCGCCTTCCCTTGTTCACCGGGTCACTCCCCACTCTTGCTTTCGTATCCCGCTTCCGAGCTGTTAGTCTCTTTACACTCGTCACTCGTCACTGCAGTTTCAGCTCGTCACCGCAGTTTCAGCGTGGAAAGCGAGAACAAGGCCAGCACCAAGGCGGCGATCCAGAACCGGATGATGACCTTGGACTCGCTCCACCCTTTCATCTCGAAGTGATGGTGCAGCGGCGCCATCCGAAAGATGCGCCGCCCGTACAACTGGAACGACGCGACCTGCAGGATCACCGAAACGGCCTCGGCCACGAAGACGCCGCCAATGAAGAACAGCAGAATTTCCTGCTTGACCACCACCGCCACCGTCCCGATGGCGCCGCCCAGGGCGAGCGATCCGACGTCGCCCATGAAGATCTCCGCCGGATGCGCGTTGTACCAAAGGAATCCCAGGCAGGCGCCGACCATCGCCCCGCAGAAAACCGTCACCTCGGCGACCTGCGGAAGGTATTGCAGCTCGAGATATTGCGCGAAAACGGAATGCCCGGTGAGATAGGTCAGCACCGTCAGAGCACCGGCAGCGACGATCGTGCATCCCACCGCCAGCCCGTCGAGCCCGTCCGTCAGATTCACCGCGTTGCTGGAACCCACGATCACCAACACCACAAACAGAAGGAAAAACGCAAACGCAAAGGGATAGGTGAAGGCATTCTCCATCAGGCCGTGGATCAGAAGGTCCGGGGTGAAGGTCTTGAAAAACGGAACGATCAGGTTGGTCGAATACGCCCCGTATGCCGTTAGGAGAAGCAGGGCGATCCCGATGACGAAGCTGACCAGAATCTGCAAATACAGCTTGGTCCGCCCGGCGAGCCCTCGATTGTTGCGGCTCAGCACCTTGTAATAATCGTCGAGAAAGCCGATCAGCCCGAAGCTGATGGTCGAGAACAGCACCAGCCACACCAGCGCGTTCTCCAGGTCGGCCCACAGCAGCGTCGGAATCACGATGGCGACATTGATGAGCACGCCCCCCATCGTCGGTGTCCCGGCCTTCCCCTGGTGCGACGTCGGCCCTTCTTCCCGGATGTACTGTCCAATCTGAAATTCTCTCAGTTTCGGAATCAGCCACCGCCCCAGGAGGAGGCAGATCAGCAGCGCTGTGATGCTGGCGAACGCAGTCCGAAATGTCAGGTATCGAAACACCCGAAATGGACTGAAGTAAGGAAATAGTTGCTCGAAGAACAGATAGTACAGCACGGCTTATATCCCTAAGAAACTTATGCGATTTTCAAATTCCTGTGTGGTGTGTAATGTTTTCTGTTCTAAATACATAGCCATAAAGCACCGATTCTATTTGCCTATCCAACATCCAATCAACGGTTGCTTACTACCGCTGTCTCCAGCGGGCGGAGCGGCGCGAGCGGCTCCCAAGCTCTTTCCAGGTGGACCGCGCGGGAAGCCTTCAGGAGCACGACATCCCCTTCTCGCATCTGGTTTCGGAGCCAATTGCCTGCTTCCTCTGGAGACTGCACGCGGAGGCATCGCGCGGCGGGTAACCCGCCAGAAAGGGCACCCTCGGCGATTGCGTCTGCTTCGGGGGCGACTGTAATCAGGCGGTCAAATCCGAGCTCCGCTACCCGTGCGCCGCATTGGGCGTGCAGCGCTGCTCCGCCCGGCCCCAGTTCCAGCATGGCGCCGAGCACGGCAATCCGCCGCCGTGCAGGAAGCGACTGAACCGCCGCGAGCATCGCCTCCAGGGCCGGGGGGCTGGAGTTGTAGCAGTCGTTCACGACGAGCGCGCCGTTGGTGAGCCGCACGACCTCGCCTCGCAGGAAACCCGGACGGAGCTTGGCGACGCCCTCAGTCAGTTCCTCGGGCGAAATTCCAAACAGACACCCGGTTGCCAGGGCCGCCAGGGCATTGAGCACGTTGTGCCGTCCCACCAGAGGCAAATGGAAGCGGCTCTGGGAAGAACTCCCCGGATCGGAATCCTTGCGGCTGGAGATCGCGCGAACCGCCCCGAACGCTGCCGGAGGGATCGCCGCCGAAAGCGTGAATGCCCATCCGCCCTGCCCGTTTGGCGACAACTCTTGCGCTCGGAACTCGGCTGCGGGAGACGTTCCGAAGTAGAGCGCCCTATCGGCCATCCGCTCGCCGAACCGCGCGACCCGGGAATCATCGGCGTTGAGCACGGCCCAGGCGCGCTCGCCGAGGGTCTCAATCAGCTCGAACTTGGCGCGGGCGATGGCTTCCACATCGGGGAAAAATTCCAAGTGGACCGGCCCGACGTTGGTCACCACGCCGACGTCCGGCGCGGCCAGTTCCGCCAGCAACCGAATCTCCCCCGGAGCCGACATGGCCAGCTCAAACACGCCGGCCTCGGTCTCCGGCTGCAGGCGCAGCAGCGAGAGCGGCAGGCCAAACTGATTGTTCAAATTGCCTTCGTTTTCGAGCACGCGGAAGCGCGTCCCAAGCAGCGCGGCGATCATCTGTTTCGTCGTGGTCTTGCCCATGCTGCCCGTCACGGCCACCAACGGCCCTCCCCAGCGGCGGCGCGCCGCGGCGGCGAGCTGTTGCAAAGCTCCCAGCGTATCCGGCACGCCGAGCAGTTTCGGACGGAGCTCCTCCGGGTAGTCGTTCCGCCGCGCAGACGCAATCACGGCGGCGGCCGCCCCCGCAGCGAGAGCTTTCGTCACGTAGTCGTGGCCGTCGAGCCGCTTCCCTTGCACCGCAAAGAACAGCTCGCCGGAATGCACGGTGCGCGAGTCAATGGAATAGCCGGAGACGCAGCCACTGGACGGTTGCGGCCACGCACCTTGCAGAATCTCTGCGATTTCGGAAAGCGTAAAGATCATATTCCGCCTTCCTTGACCTCAGCGCCGAAGCCCAAGCTGCGAAGGGCGGCGCGCGCGACGGCACGGTCGTCGAACGGAATTTTCCGGTCCGCGATGATCTGCTGCGTTTCGTGTCCCTTACCGGCGAGTAGCACGACATCGCCGGAGCGCGCTTCTCGGAGGACGCGCTCGATGGCGAGGGCTCGGTCGGGCTCCGCCACGTAATTTGCGCCCGCCTTCTGCAAACCGACGGCCACGTGGTTCATAATCGCGAGCGGGTCTTCGCCGCGCGGGTTATCCGAAGTCAGCACGATCCAGTCGCACGCGCCGGCTGCCTGACCCATCGGAGGCCGCTTGGTGCGGTCGCGGTCCCCGCCGCAGCCGAAGAGCAGAAGAACGCGCCCCTGCGGAGTGATCTCGCGCGCCGAGGCGATCAGCGTGCGCAGTGCGTCCTCCGTGTGCGCGTAATCCACGAAGACGCGAAACGGCTGCCCCTCCTCGACAGCCTCCATGCGGCCCGGGACGCGCACGGGCGCGATGCCCCGGCGGATCGCTTCGGCCGGAATCTCCAGCGTGATCGCCGTGGCGACCACCGCGAGCAGGTTGCTGACGTTGTGTCGTCCGAGGAGCAGCGAGCGGACCTCGACCGGTCCCGCCGGGGTTGTGGCCGTGAATTCGAGGCCTTCCGGCGTCGTTTTCCACGTGCGGGCCGTTACGTCGGCGGGAGCCTCGATGCCGTACGTCAGGACCGGCCCCGTGATCCTGCCGCGCAGGAGCGCCGAGCGGGAGTCGTCGGCATTCAGAACCGCGCAGGCGGGAGGAGGCGTTCCTTCCGGAGGCACGAAGAGTCTCTCCTTCGCCGCATAATAGTTCTCCACGTTTTCATGGAAGTCCAGGTGATCCTGGGCAAGATTGGTAAACACGGCCGTCTGAAACCGGCAACCCGTCACGCGGTCGAGCGCCAACGCATGCGAAGAAACTTCCATCACCGCGGAACGCCCGCCCTGCTCGACGACCTGGCGCAGCATCCGCTGGAGGTCGAGCGATTCCGGCGTCGTGTGGGACGCCACGGCGCGAGTTCCTTTCTCGCCAGCGAGGCGATACTCGATGGTGCCGAAGAGAGCCGGCTTCGCTCCCGACTCCTCCAGAGTCGCGGCTAGCAAGAACGCCGTGGTAGTCTTGCCGTTGGTCCCGGTAATGCCCACCAGGCGAAGCTCACGAGAGGGTTCGCCGTAGAAGCTGCCGGCGGCCAAGGCCAGGGCTCGCCGAACATTCGCGACCTGCACCCACGCTGCGGGCTTGGCCCCTGAGAAGGAGTCTGGGTGCAATTCCGATGCCACCGCGACGGCGCCGCGCGCGAGCGCCTCCGGGATGAACCGGTTGCCATCTTCCTTCCAGCCGCGGATTGCAAAAAACATCTGTCCGGGAATTACGCGCTGCGAGTGGTACTCCAGGCCAGTGACTGCCAGATCCGGGTTTCCATGGAGGCGCGCATCGGCGAGGCGCGTCAGCAATGACTGAAGTTTCATTGTTTTGGGCAGCGTGTTCGGAAACGCCGAATAAACTGCCACCACTCACCGCTCCTCCGTCCCGCGGGCGGGACCGGCGAGACACCCCTGTTTCGATTATATCGCCGATCGCCAGTTAGATTCTATCGTGCGGCTATCCCGCCGCGGTCGAGGCGTCCGCAACAGAGTCCGAGCGCATCGGTCCGCCTGGCGGTGGGGCAATCGCGGGTGTCGGGACAGTCGGGACCGGCGCCGGCGGAAGTTTTTCCCTGGGAGTTTTTCCCGCTTCGGTCCTCCCGCCGACGCGAAACCACACGGTGATCTTCTGCCCTTCGGTCAGCGGCGCGCCCGGCGGCGGAAACTGCTGCACGGCAACGCCGTTCCCGATGGGATGCACCCTCCACTTCGCCCCGAGGGCCTCTTCCGTCACACTGCGCACCGTCTTGCCAATCAGGTCGGGCGCCGCCAGGGTCGAGACCAGACTGATCAGCGCCGCTGGATTTCGCTCGTTGAAGAGGTCCGGAAGCGCCGGAAGGTCTGGCTCGCCGGCAGCGGCTTTCACAACCGGCGCCTGGCCCGGCAGCATCGCCGGAACATTGCGGTAGGCGAGCACTTGCGCCGCAATCCGCTGGAAGACCGGAGCGGCGGCGTCCCCGCCGTGGTAGCGACCGCGCGGAGAATCGAGAGCGACCAGGATCGTAAACAGGGGGGATTCCGCCGGGGCGTATCCGACGAACGAAGCTACGTGGTCGGTAGGGGAGTAGTGGCCGTTGGCGGGGTCAATTTTCTGCGCCGTTCCGGTTTTGCCCGCTGCCGTGTAGGCCTCCGGCTGACCCAGCTTGCCGGTGCCCATGGTGACCACTTCCCTCATCATGCGCTGCATCTGGTCTACGGTTTTGGGGCTCAGCACGCGCCGGGCGAGCGCAGGGTCCACTTCGCCCGGGGGCAGCTCCGCCACGCGGTCCCGAAGAATGTGAGGCGGAACCCACCACCCGCCGTTGGCAACCACGGAAGTGGCTACGGCCAGTTGCAGCGGAGTCACGCCGACTTCCTGGCCCATGGCCATGGCTCCGATGGAAATCTTCGACCACCGTTCTGGCGGCTTGGTCAGCCCCGCCGCCTCGCCGGGCAGCTCAATCCCGGTGGGGGTGCCGAAGCCGAAGCTCCGCCAGTAGCGGTAGAACTGTTGGCTGCCCACCCGCATGGCTAGCTTGATCGCTCCGACGTCGCTGGAATATTGCAGAATCTGCGACACGCTCAGCATCCCGAAGGGCTTGTGATCGCGGATGGTGTGTCCGGCCAGCACGATCGAACCCATCTGGCAGTCAATCATCTCGGACGGATTGGTAAGGCCTTCTTCGAGGGCCGCGGCGAGCGTGATGATCTTGAAGGTAGAGCCCGGCTCATAGGAATCGGCAATGGCGCGGTTGCGGAGCACGGCGCGCCGCACGTCGGAGTGCCGGTTGGGATTGTAGGTGGGCGCGTTGGCCATGGCGAGGACTTCGCCGCTGTAGGGGTCCATCACGATGACGGTGCCGGCGAGGGCGCGGGACTGCGTCATGGCAGTCCCGAGTTCACGCTCGGCGATGTACTGGATGGTCTCATCGAGCGTGAGCACGACGCTCTGGCCCGGCTCGGAGGCCCGCCCCGTGCGGCGGAACCAGCGCTGCCGGGCATCCCGCTCGATCAGCAATTGCCCCGCCCTGCCCCGGATGGTCTTTTCATGGCTCAGCTCGATTCCCGCCAATCCCTGGTCATCCACCCCCACGTAACCGAGCACGTGCGCCGCCAATTCGCGCTTGGGATAGAAGCGCTTGTTCTCCTTTTGGAAATAAACTCCTCGGATGCCGAGGGCGCGGACGCGCTCCGCTTCGCGCGCCGTCACTTTTCGCTTGACCCAACTGAAATACCGCGCCCCGGTGCCTTCGAGACGGGTACGCACCTCGCCGGCATCCATGCGGAGCAGCGGCGCCAGAACGCGGGCTGTTCGGGCGGGGTCGGCGACCTCCCCCGGAACGGCAAACACCGATTCCACCTCCACGCTGATGGCCAGCGGATTCAGGTTGCGGTCATAGATCACGGCGCGCTGCGGACTGACCTCGACGGTCCGCTCCTGCTGCCGGCGCGCTTGCCGGGTCAGGTCCTCGAATTGGGCGGTCTGGAGGTGAACCAGGCGAGCCGCCACGACTGCGACCCAGGCGCCTAGCAATACGGGGAGGATTCGGTAGCGTGAGGTTGGGGATTCGAGCTTGCTGCCCGGCATCAGTTTTGCCCCGGAGACTGGAAACGGCCGGACCCTGCAATAGCCCGGACTGAGACTACGGAACGAGCGCGGCCACGTTCTTGGCCGGGGCCGGCAAAGGCTCCGCCGCGGGCCGCGGTTGCGCCATGGCGGAAATCACGGCCGCGGCCGGCTCGGCGGGGAAAATCTGGTGCGGAGAAAGATTGGTCATGCCGAGCTGCTGCCGGGCGATGGCGTCAATGCGCACGGGGTCGCCGAGCGCGGCGACCTCCAGCCGCAGTTTGCGATTCTCCTCGACCGCCTGCTGCTTTTCCTGTTGCAAGGTTTCGAGGCGATAGCCGTCCTGCACGCTGGCAAAGCGCTGCCCGGCGCAGAACAACGCGGCGGCGAGCCCCAGCGCCGCATAGAGCGCCATCGAGAAGTAGCCGCGGCTCGGGAGCGATTCCGACGG
>CAYWWM010000054.1:0-593 GCA_964461735.1 uncultured Solibacteraceae bacterium
CAAGCAAGCCAGGCCTGCGGCGAGCATCCAGCGGGGCCGGGGGCGGGCAGGAGCGACCGAAGCCCCTACCGTTGACGCTGCGCCGGCCTGCGAGCCGGCTTGGGCGATCCACTGCAACTGCTTGGTGATGTCGTGCGCGCGCTGCCAGCGTTCCTCGGGGTCTTTCGCCAAGCAGGTCTTCACGAGATGGTCGAGCGCCGGCGGCGACAATTTTCCTGGCGGCTCGATGGACGAGATCGCCGGCGGGTCCTCTTTTAGGACCGCGGCCATGACGCTGGCCTGGCTCGGACCGTCGAAGGCTTTCTTGCCCGTCGCCATTTCGTGGATCACCGCGCCCAAAGCGAAGATGTCGGTGCGGGCGTCGAGCGAGTCCACCTTGCCTTCGGCCTGCTCCGGGGCCATGTAGTGCGGCGTTCCGAGAACGGTTCCCAGAACGGTCGGCGCGCCCATGCCGGTGGGCCATTCCGAGCGCGGCAACTTGGCCAAGGCGGCTTCGTGCTTGAGCTTGGCCAGGCCGAAGTCGAGCAGCTTGGTCTCGACGCGGGAGCCTTTCTCGCGCTGCGGAACCAACATGATGTTGCCGGGCTTGATGT
>CAYWWM010000054.1:603-10132 GCA_964461735.1 uncultured Solibacteraceae bacterium
CCCGCGCGATGCGCCTTGTCCAAGGCGTCCGAAACCTCCGTGGCGTAGCGCAGCAATTGCTCGAGCGGCAGCGGGCCTTTCTTCAGGCGCTCGGCGAGCGTCTCGCCTTCCAGGTACTCCAGCACGAGGTAGTCCCGGCCCTCGTGTGTGCCGATGTCGTAGAGGACGCAGATGTGAGCGTGCTTCAGATTGGCGACGGCGCGGGCTTCGCGGTCGAAGCGCTCGCGGGCTTCCTGGTGTCCGGCGAGGTGCGGAGCGAGCACCTTGAGCGCAACCAGGCGGTCCAGGCGCGGGTCGCGGCCTTTATACACTTCCCCCATGCCGCCCGCTCCAATGAGCGAGAGGACTTCGTACGGCCCCAGATGAGAACCCGGCTTCAGGGTCATGCGTAGATTATCCACAGATTGGGGGCAATGGGGAATAGGGAGTAGGGAGTAGGGAGTAGGGAACAGAAGAGCAGGTCCCTCGTCGCTCAAGCTCCTCGGGATGACAAGGCTTTGATTTTATTCTGACTCCTGACTCCTGACTCCTGTTGTTATCTTCTGACTCCTGACTTCTGTTGTACAATGAAGCCCGGATTCAGAATTCGGATCGGAAGACGGTGAGATTCAAAAATGGCCACTTGGCTCCTCGCGCAAAGCCTGCTCCCTTCGCTGACGGCGACGACGGTAGCCGAGGTTCTGATCCTCGGGTTCCTGCTCTACCAGGTGGTGCGGATGTTCCAGGGCGCGCAAGCCTCGCACTTTCTGGTGTGGGCGTCGGTTCTGGCGGCGTTTTATCTGGTGGCAGAGTGGGGCGGATTTGCGACCGCCGAATGGCTCCTGGCGAACATAGTTCCCTACCTGCTGCTGGCCACGGTGATCCTGTTTCAGGCCGAAATCCGCAGGGGCCTGGCCAAGATTGCGCGCAATCCGTTTCGTGCCTGGCTTTCTTCCTTTGAAGCGCGGAGCTTCTTCGAGGATATTCTGCTGGCGATCGGACGCCTGTCGGCCCAGAAAACCGGGGCCTTGATTGTCCTCGAACGCGACACGCCGCTGCGCACCTACGCCGACAGCGGCATCCCGCTCGAAGCGCGCTTGAGCTACGACCTGCTGGTGACGATCTTCCAGCCGCGCGGGCCGCTGCACGACGGCGCCGTGATCGCGCGCAAGGATAAGATCATCGCCGCCGCCTGCTTCCTGCCGCTCAGCGTGAATCCGATCTGGGGGACACAGCTCGGGACGCGCCACCGCGCCGCCGTGGGCATCACCGAGGAAACCGACGCCGTGGCGATCTCCGTTTCCGAGGAGACCGGAACCGTTTCGCTGGCCGTGGGCGGCGCCATCGAGATGGGGATTTCGGTCGAGCGGTTGGGGGAACGCCTGAGTAAAATTTTCGGGTTCGCTCGTCCCCCCGCCACCCCGCTGCCCAGCCATGCGATGCCCGTCGGTGAGTCGCATCCCGCCGCGCGCAGCAGCCGCCGGAGGGATTAGGTATGAGTTACTGAGGATCACATAATATAGTGGCCAGTCTGAACTCCGTGGACGTCAGGGCATGGCTGAAGCCATGCCGAAGAAGAGCCGAGGGAGACGGGCTTCAGCCCCTGAGGGAGGTCTTTCCCACGCCTATGATTCTGGTCTCGCAGCTTTACAACTCCCCTCAGCGGCTGAAGCCGGTCTCTTCCTACGCGGCGAAACGGCACGACTGAAGTCGTGCCCTGACGAACTGCCTTCGCGTGTGTCACTATATTGCGGAAAGTTCAATAGCACCTAACACCTCATCATGGCTAATTCACTCCAGAAGGACCTCTTCGGCACCGATGGAATCCGCGGTGCGGCGGGGGAGCCGCCGCTCGATCCGGCGACGATCTTTGCCGTGGGGTTTTGCCTGGGGCAGTCGCTGCGCCACAAGTCGGATTCTTGCCGTGTCGTCCTGGGGGAGGACACGCGGGAATCCAGCCGCTGGATCGCGGAAACGGTTGCGGCGGGACTTCAGAAGGCGGAGATCGAGGTGGTGGCGGCGGGAGTGATTACGACGCCGGGCCTCGCCTTTCTCACGACCTCGGAAGGTTGCGCTGCGGGCGTCATGATCTCCGCCTCGCACAATCCGTATCGCGATAACGGTATCAAGGTGTTCGCCGCAACCGGCTTCAAGCTCCCGGAGGAAGACGAGCGCGCCATCACGCGGGAGATTTACCGGATGCTCGCAGGCGACGGCATGAACCCGTCCCGCCTCTCGTTGCAGACGGATGCGGCTCTAGCCGGCCGCTACGCGGCGTTCCTGCGCCGCGCCGCCGGGGCTTCCTGGAATCTGTCGGGCCGCACATTGATTGTAGATTGCGCCAACGGAGCGGCCAGCGCCGTCGCCCGGGAGGTGTTTTCCCACTATGACCTCCGGGTGCAAACTCTCGCTGATCAGCCCGATGGCCGCAACATCAATCTGGACTGCGGCTCGCTCCACATGGAAAAGCTCCAGCAGGCCGTGCTCGCAGCGAAGGCCGACCTCGGCGTGGCGCTCGACGGAGACGCCGACCGGGCCCTGTTCGTCGCCGGAGACGGCCGCATCGTGGACGGTGACGGCGTCCTCTGGGCCGCCAGCCGCTCGATGCAGCGGCACGGCACGCTCCACGGCGGGGCCGTCGTCGGAACCGTGATGACGAACTTGGGCCTCGAACTGGCTCTCGCGCGCGAAGGCTTGAAACTGCTGCGGACTGCGGTCGGCGACAAGTACGTTCTGGAAGAAATGCTGCGCTGCGGAGCGAACCTGGGCGGGGAGCCTTCCGGGCACATCATTTTCAGCGACCTCGCCACCACGGGGGACGGATTGCTCACGGCCCTCCAGGTTTTGCGGCTGCTCGCCGATCAGGGCCGCTCGCTCGCGGAGTTGGTCGGCGGATGGGAAGTGTTTCCGCAGACGATCCGCAATCTGCGCGTCCGCGAGAAGACGCCGTTCGACCGCCTGCCCAAAGTGGGCGCGGCGATCGAGGAAGGGCAGAAGCGTCTGGGATCGTCGGGGCGAATCCTGGTCCGCTACAGCGGCACCGAGCCGCTGGCCCGCGTCATGGTGGAAGCCGCCGACGCCGCAGCGGTCGAGCAGGTCGCCGCCGCGATTGTGGGCGCGCTCAAGGAGTCCTTGGCCGCCGAATGATTTCCCGAACACCCCCGGTCCTCGCTGGTCTCCCCGCTGGAGTTCCAGGATGAAGACGGCTAGGCTCTACGTCGTGTCAGGACGCGTCCAAGGGGTCGGGTTCCGCCTGTTCGTGGAACAGGCCGCCGTGGAGCTGGGCCTGCAAGGATATGTTTGCAATCGCCGCGACGGCAGCGTGGAAGCGTACGTGGAGGGCGAGGAAGAGATCTTGAGACAATTCCGCGCCGAGTTGGAGAGAGGTCCGAGCGCCGCCCGCGTGGAGCGCGTGGCGGAACGCCCGGCCCCGCTTCGGAATTATCACACCTTTTCGGTCGAAGCGACCCGCTGAGGCCGCCCGATCCGCGTGAATGGAATCTGCCATGGATCATCTGAAAGCTCTGATTCGGGAAGTTCCCGATTGGCCCCGTAAAGGAATTTTGTTTTACGACATCACGACGCTGCTCAAGGACAAAGTCGGCTTCCGGCAGTTGATTGACGCGCTGGCGGACCAGTACGCCGGCAAGCCGCTCGACCGCATCCTGGGGATCGAGGCTAGGGGATTCATCTTCGGGCCGGCGCTCGCCTACCGGCTGGGGACCGGTTTCGTTCCCGTTCGCAAGCCGAACAAGCTCCCGGCGGAAACCTCGCGCGTAACCTACGATCTCGAGTACGGCAGCGACGCGCTCGAAATCCACCGCGACGCCATCCGGCCCGGCGATCGCGTTCTGATCGTGGATGACCTGCTGGCGACCGGAGGCACCGCCGGCGCTTGCGCGCGGCTGGCCCGCGAATTGGGAGCGGCCGTGGCCGGCGCGGCATTCGTGGTGGAGCTGGAGTTTCTGCATGGACGCGCGCGGCTCGACGGCGTGGAGGTTTTTTCTCTTCTCAAGTATTCCAAATGATACGCGCGCGGGCTCGCTTTCGATTTCGATAGCGACGTGCTTTGCCCGCGAAGCGGGAAGCAAACCGCCCGCCGCCGCCGGTCGAGCAGCTTCGGAGGCGCTTCCGAAAAAAATCTTTTCCGGCGCGGAAAATGATTTTTTCCTTGACATTTAATTTTTCAAATCGTTATATAAGAATCATTAAGCGATGATGCAGTGAATTCATCGCCGATTGAAAATCGAATGAAAAGGGAGAATAGCACGATGAAATGCGCAACCAAGAAAGCAGCCGCTAAGAAGAAACCGGCCAAGAAAAAGGGAAAGTAAGACGGCCGGATTATTCCGGGATCGAATGGGGACGAATCTTTCGTCCCCTTTTTTATTTTGCGATTTCCTCCGCCAGGTCGGTCACCCATCCAATTGCAGCGGTTCGAGCAGAGATTCGATGTTGGCTTCGCTGACGCGCACACGCAGCAGATCCTCGTCGCGGCTGCTCTCGTCGAAGGCGCGAAACAGCGCCATCTTCGCCGCGGCGTAGCGCTCCTGCTCCGCGAGCGCGCGGCCGTGCTGCCTCTCCCATGCCGCGACCGCCGCTGCTTCGACCAGCACTTCGGAAACGAAAAAATTCTTCCGGTCGCTCGTCACGTGAAACAGGAACGCCGTGCCGTGCCGGCCCCAAAGCCTTCGCTTCGGCCGCGACTCGAGAAAGTAATACTGGTAAACGACGCCGCTTTCGCCGGAATACGTCTTCATGCGGCGGACGGTCATGGGGGAAAAAGAAGACAGGAGACAGGAGTCAGAAGTCAGAATGGGAAGGAAAAAGACTTTGTGTTGATCCTGGTTTTCACATTCATTCCTCTGTGACCTCTGTGGCTCTGTGGCTCATACGATGCCGGCTTTGCGGGAGCGCCCGAGCACGCGCGAGACGGAGTAGATGCGCCGCTGCTGCCCCTCGAAGTAGATGCGCGTGAGGACCTCGCCGATCAGGCCGGTCGAAACGAGCTGCACGCCCGCCAGGACGGCCACGACGGCGACGAGCAGGAGCGGGCCGTGCTCGAGGAAAATGGCATGCCCTTGCAGCTTCTCGTAGAGCAGATACGCGAGCGCCCCGGAGCCCGCCGTGAAGCACACCAGGCCGAGCATGCCGAAGAAATGGAGCGGCCGCGTCAGGTAGCGGAGCAGGAACCGCACCGTGATCAGGTCAAAGAGCACGCGAAACGTCCGGCTCAATCCGTAGTGGGAGCGGCCGGTGCCGCGCACCGTGTTGCGGATGGGGACCTCCGCCATCCGAGCTCCGTGCAAGCTCGCCAGCGCCGGGATGAAGCGATGCAGCTCGCCGTAGAGGTGGATGCCGCGAATCGTTTCGCGCCGGTAGGCTTTGAAGGTCGTCCCGAAGTCGTGCAGTCGCACACCGGAAAGCACACGCATCGCCCAGTTTGCAATCGCGGAGGGCACCCGCCGCGTCAGGTAATTGTCCACGCGCTGCTTGCGCCAGCCGCTTACGACGTCGTAGCCCTGGTGGATTTTTTCGATCAGCAGCGGCAGGTCCGCCGGATCGTGCTGGAAGTCGCCGTCCATCGAGACGATCACCTCGCCGCGCGCATAATCGAAGCCCGCCGCGAGCGCCGCCGTCTGCCCGAAGTTGCGGCGCAACTGCACCACCACCACGCGCGAGTCCAGGCTCGCAATCTGCTCCAGCAGCGCGAAGGAGCCGTCCGTGCTGGCGTCGTCAACGAACACAATCTCGAAGTCCCACTCCTGCGCCTCCATCGTCTCCACGATCTTGGCGAAGAGCGGGACGATGCTCTCCTCCTCGTTGTGGATCGGAATTACGACCGAGTAGTACGGCGCCTTTTCTTTTCGCATCTCAGTTCCCGAAGAACATACTCATTCTATTCCCGAAACGCCCCCGCCGGAACCTCCGATGGCGCCACGGCGCGTTCTTCGCAGCGTGGGTCATTGCTGCCGAAGGAGGTCAGATCAATCCCGAGCTCTTGCGCCCGAGCGAGCCAGGTTCCGTCGCTCACGGTCTTCCGTTCCACTTCGCGCTCCTGGCGCAGGCGCGTTGACGAGCCGCGCAGTTCTTCGTCGCAGTAGCCGGGATGGCACATCACTTCGGTCACGCCCGGCGGTAGGGTCGTCAAGATTTCCGCGAACGCCTGTCGCGTCAGCCGTCCCGTTAGCAGGATGCCGGTGAAGAAGTCCGGGATGACCATGCCCATCGCTGCCATTCGCCGTTCGAACGAAGGAGCCAGCAGGCTGAGCGACGAGTTCAGGAACCGCTTCGCCGAAAGCCGTCTCGCGCTGCGGGGCAAGAAGTTCTCGAACGGACGGCGCATCCATCGGATGCCGTACCGCCGCGCTGCCCGCGCTATCGCCCGCACCACCGCCGGATGCGAGTGGGTGTGCTGGTGCGTATCCACGTGGCTCACCCGAATGCCGGCTTGGAGCAATTTCTCGATCTGCGCGCTAGCTTCGCGCTCGATCTCGCTTTCGGGAACTGCGCGCAGCAACAAACGCGCCGCAAGCTGCCAGGCATGGAAGAACCGTCCGCTCGATCCCACCAAGTGCGGAATTTGCTGCGGCGGGGAAACCGGCCTCCCCTCCACAAAGTTCAAATGGCAGCCGACATCGAGTCTCGGCTCCGCGCGGGCCGTCTCAACGGCGGCCTCAAACGCTGCGCCATTCGCGAGCAGCGACGTGCTGGTGACTACGCCGTTACGGCAGGACTCGGCAATCGCCCGGTTCACGCCCCGCGTGTAGCCAAAATCGTCGGCATTGACAATCAGCCGCTTCAACCCTTTGCTCCCTCGAACCCAGCTTTGATTATATCCCGTCTGGCTTCCCAACGACGCGGAGAAGAAGTTGAGAATCAGCCTCGGAGAGCGCGGGCTCTCCACTCGTCGGCCAGAATCGCCCACCTTTCGTGGTCTCGCCAGCAACCAGCGATCTTCAGATAACGGGGAGAAAAGCCTTCGCGCCGAAAACCCAAGCTCCGCACCAAAGCCAGTGATGCTTTGTTACCGGGTTGAATGTTTGCCTCCAAACGGTGCAGTTTGAACTTTCCGAACATGTGCATAACAACCTGAGCCAAGCCTTCCCGCATGAACCCCTTCCCGGCGTAGGGTGCGAAGGCATAGTAACCAAGATAAGCGCTCTGAAAGAAGCCGCGCACGATTTCGGTCACGTTGACCACACCGACAAGGTCATCCTGCCCCCGCGACCAGAGGAAGAAGGTAAGGTGCGTCTTATCCTGTTTCCTGGCCAGGTATTTCCGCAATGCATGGGCAGTCCTTGGCGGGCTGACCCACGGACGATGCAGCTCGCGGCTGCGCCGCACCGCGGCGAGAAATGTGGCTGTGTCCGTGATTCGCGGAGTGCGGAGGATTACGTCGTTCGCCATGGGTCACCTGTGCGGGGTGGCAAAGCCCCCATCGGGGTTGACATTATATCGCGGTTCCGGTCGGCTCGCCTTTCGAACGCCGTATAATGGACTCCGCCGGGGGGGAGTCATGAGAAGCTATGGAGAAGAACATGGAAAGAGATGCGGGAGAGGACGGTTCGCGGAAATCGGGTTGTTGGGTCTGTTGGGATTGGCCTGCATGAGTTCCTTCCTCGGCGCTCAAGACAATGTTTCCGAGCGGGCGGCGCGGCTACACCGGCAGGCCATCGTGGTGGACCTGCATATTGACACGCCGCAGCGGATGCTCGATGAGGACTTCGACCTCGGTCCGCGCGACGCCAAAGGCCACGTGGACCTTCCACGCATGAAAGAGGGCGGGCTCGACGCGGCGTTTTTCTCGATCTACGTGGACATGGACCGCTACGCGGGGGAAGCGGCTACGAAGCGCGCTCTACGGCTGATTGACAGCGTCTACGCGCAGGTCGAGCGGCACCCCGATCAGCTCATGATGGCCGTCACCGCCGCCGACATTCGCAGCGCCCACAGTCAGGGCAAGATCGCCCTCCTGATGGGCATGGAAGGCGGAACCCCGATCGCCGACGACCTGGGTCTGCTGCGCGACTTCTACCGCCTGGGCGTGCGCTACATGACGCTGACGCACGGCCGCAACAACAACTGGGTGGACTCCTCGACCGACATGCCGCGTCATAACGGGCTGACGGAGTTCGGAAAGGATGTGGTCCGGGAGTTGAACCGCTTGGGAATGCTGGTGGACATTTCGCACGTCTCGGACAAGGCGTTCTCCGACGCGCTGGAGGTCAGCCAAGCGCCGCTCATCGCGTCGCATTCCTCCGCCCGCGCCCTCGCCAATGTCCCTCGCAACATGACCGATGACATGATCCGCGCCCTGGCTGCGAAAGGCGGCGTGGTGCATGTGAACTACCATGCGCCCTTTCTCGACAAGTCCTACGCGGACGCGCGGGCCCGGCTGCGCGACGACCCGCAGTTCCAGGCGCGATCCGAGGCCATACGGGAACGGTTCCGCAACGACGACCGCACGGCGCAGGACTTCGAGGCCCAGCAACGATTGGTGGACGAATTCAGCGCGCGCCTGCCCAAGGTCTCCGCGGAGCGCATCATCGAGCACATGGACCACATGGTCAAGCTCGTTGGAGTGGACCACGTCGGCCTCGGCTCGGATTTCGACGGCGCCACCATGCCCGACGGCATGAACGACGCGAGTTATCTTCCCCGCATCACCCAAGCCCTGCTCGACCGCGGCTATTCCGAAACCGACATCCCAAAAATCCTAGGGGGGAATACGTTGCGCGTGATGGAAGAGGCGGAACGGGTCGCGGAGCGGTTGCGTGGACGCTAGCTTAGCGTGCCACCTACGGGATGTGGCGTGGCCAGCGACAAAGAGGTACAATCGGAACCATGAACTGGCAGGAGCGAATCTCGGTCAATCCGGCGGTGCGGAGCGGCAAGCCCTGCATCCGGGGAACGCGGATCACCGTGTACGACGTGCTGGAATACCTCGCGGGCGGGATGAGTGAAGACGAGGTTCTGGCCGACTTTCCGGACCTCAGCCGGGAGGATATTCGGGCGTGTCTGTCCTTCGCCGCGGCTCGGGAGCGGCGCGTATCGAACTCCGTGGCGTGAAACTCCTCTTCGACGAGAACGTAAGTCCGCAGTTGCCGTCCAAACTCGCTGGCGAGTTTCCCGGCAGCGTCCACGTTCGGGAAGCCGGGCTGCGTGGAGCCGACGATCAGCAAATCTGGGACTACGGACGGGCACAGGGTTTCGCAATCGTCTCCAAGGATACCGACTTTCGGGAAAGGAGCTTCGTGGAAGGTTCTCCACCGAAGGTCATTTGGCTCGATGTAGGGAACGCCGGGACCTCAATGATCGCAGGGCTGTTGAGGCGAGAGCGCCAGCGCGTCGAGGCGTTTGGAAAACAGGACGACGCTTCGATACTCATTCTATCGCTGGGAGTGAGCGCCCTCTAACAGGCTATCCAAACAAGCGCAGGCACTCAATGCGTCAGCGCGTAGATGACGTAGTTGACTCCGAGGCGGTAAGCTTGTCCGGTCATTTCGGCGGGGTAGATGGGGTCGTCGGCGTGCTCCCAGGCGTCGCC
>CAYWWM010000055.1:0-10046 GCA_964461735.1 uncultured Solibacteraceae bacterium
GGTGGGTGAATCGCAAGGACGCCGAAGGGCTGAACGTATTCCAGGGGGGCTTTCTGGGCCTCGATAACATCGGTGTGTTCGACCGCTCGGCCCCGCTTCCGACGGGCGGCCACATCGAGCAGTCGGACGGCACCAGTTGGATGGGGATGTACTGCCTCAATATGCTCGCGATCGCGTTGGAGCTCGCGAGCGAGAACCCGGCCTACGAAGACGTGGCCAGCAAATTCTTCGAGCACTTCGTCTACATCGCGCACGCCATGCACGACGTGGGCGGCGAGGAAATCGAGCTGTGGGACGACGAGGACGGCTTCTTCTATGACGTGCTGCACCTCCCGAACGGCCGCCACGAACAGTTGAAGGTGCGCTCGATGGTCGGACTCATTCCGCTCTTTGCGGTCGAGACGCTGGAGCCGGAGATCGTGGACCGCCTGCCGGGATTTCGGAAACGGATGCAGTGGTTCATTGACAACCGGCCAGAGCTGCGCGAACACGTCGAGGAAACCCGGACTCCCGACGGCCGAGTTCGGCGCCTGCTGTCGGCGGTGAATCGCCGGCAGTTGCCACGCATCCTGAGCATTCTGCTCGACGAGGAGGAGTTCCTCTCGCCGCACGGCGTCCGCGCGCTTTCGCGGCGCCACTTGCGCGATCCGTATCGCTTCCACGTGAACGGCGACGAGTACCGCGTGGATTACGAGCCGGCGGAATCCTCGACCGGCCTGTTTGGAGGCAACTCAAATTGGCGCGGACCGGTCTGGTTCCCGGTGAATTATCTGATCGTCGAATCGTTGCAGAAATTCCACCACTACCTGGAAAACGGACTCCAGGTGGAATTCCCCACCGGGTCGGGCGAGAAGAAAACTCTGTGGGACGTGGCGGCGGAAATTTCCCGCCGGCTGTCGCGGCCGTTTCTGCGCGGGCCGGACGGACGGCGGCCCGTTTTCGGCGGCATCGAGAAATTTCAGACTGACCCGCACTGGCGCGACTACGTCCTGTTCCACGAATACTTCCACGGCGACAATGGCGCGGGCATCGGCGCCAGTCACCAGACCGGCTGGACCGGGCTGGTCGCCAAACTGATCGAGCAGAGCGGCCAGGGGCTGGAGGACTACTCCACGGAGGCAATCCATGAGTCAACCCACGAGGCAACCAATGACGAAGCGCCAAAAGAAAGCGAGCGGCCCGGCCGCGTTCTCCTCTCCCCCCTCACCCGTTGAGTTTGGGCGAGACATCTGCGGCGATCTGGCGTCGGGAGAGCGGCGCGAATGGCTCGTGACCAACGGCCTGGGCGGATTTGCCTCCGGGACCGTGGCCGGACTCCTGACGCGCCGCTACCACGGCCTGCTGGTCGCCGCGCTGAAGCCTCCGCTGGGGCGCACGTTGCTCGTCGCCAAGCTCGACGAAACGGTCGCGTACGGCGACAGAAACTATTCGCTGGCGACGAACCGCTGGGGCAGCGGAAGCGTTCAACCCGAGGGCTGGCGTCACATCGAGCGGTTTCGTCTGGAAGGGACCACGCCAGTGTGGACGTTTGCCTTTTCCGATGCGCTGCTCGAAAAGCGCGTCTGGATGCAGCGCGACGCCAATACCACGTACGTCCGCTACACGCTCGCGCGGGCCGGCGGGCCGATACGCCTCGCGCTCAAGCCCTTGGTCAACTACCGCGACTATCATTCGAAAACGCACGCCAACGGCTGGCAGATGCGCATCGAGCCGGTGGAGCGCGGATTGCGCGTGCTGGCCTACGACGGGGCCACGCCATATTACTTGCTCAGCGCATCGGCCGCGGCCGAGCCGGCTCATCAATGGGACTGCAACTTTCAGCTCGCCCAGGAAGCGTACCGAGGCCTCGATGACCGGGAGGACCACCTGGAAGCGGGCGCCTTTTCCGCGGAGCTGCTCCCCGGCGAGTCGGTCACTTGGGTCGCGAGCACCGATGCCGCTGCGAATCTCGACGGCGATTCCGCATGGGAGGAGCGCCGCGCGGACGAGCGGATGCTGCTGCATCATTGGAGCGCCGCGCATCCAGCGATCGCCGACGACGCTCCGGCATGGGTCAGCCAGTTGGTGCTGGCCGCGGACCAGTTCATCGTCTGCCGCCCGCTCCGCGACGATCCGGAAGCGCGCTCGGTGATCGCCGGGTATCCCTGGTTCGGCGACTGGGGACGCGACACGATGATCGCGCTTGCGGGTCTCACGCTCTCGACGGGACGCCCGGAGATCACGCGCCGCATCCTGCGCACGTTTGCGCGGTTCGTGGACCAGGGGATGCTGCCGAACGTTTTTCCCGACGCCGGGGAAAAACCCGAATACAACACCGTGGACGCGGCCCTGTGGTACTTCGAGGCGGCGCGCCAGTATTGCGACGAAACGGGAGACCTGGAATTTCTGCGTGAGATTTTTCTCGTTCTCGCCGGCATCGTGGAATGGCACCAGCGAGGCACGCGGTACAAAATCCAGGTGGACCCGCGCGACGGCCTGCTGGCCGCCGGCGAGCCGGGCGTGCAGCTCACCTGGATGGATGCCAAGGTGGGCGACTGGGTGGTCACGCCGCGGATCGGCAAGCCCGTCGAAGTCAACGCGCTGTGGCACAGCGCGCTGGTCACGATGGCGCGATTCGCCGCGCGAATGGGGAAGCCTGCGAGTCCTTACGCAGCGATGGCGCAGGCCGTGGAACGCAGCTTCGGGCGCTTCTGGAACGAGGCGGCCGGATGCTGCTTCGACGTGATTGACGGCCCTGAGGGCAACGACGCTTCGATGCGGCCGAACCAGATCCTGGCCGTTTCCCTGCCCGCCAGCGCGCTCTCGCCCGCGCAGCAGCGCGCGGTGGTGGACTCTTGCGCGCGGGAGCTGCTGACTTCGCACGGCCTGCGGAGCCTTGCGCCGGGCCATCCGGCCTACGTCCCGCGCTACGGGGGCGGGCCGCGCGAGCGCGACGGCGCGTACCATCAAGGGACCGTCTGGGGATGGCTGCTGGGGCATTTCGCGCTGGCCCATCTGCGGGTGTATAACGATCCCGCGGCGGCGGCCTCGTACCTCGAGCCGCTGGCGCATCATCTGAAAATTCACGGCCTCGGGAGCGGGAGCGAAATTTTCGACGCCGAGCCTCCCTTCACGCCGCGCGGCTGCACGGCGCAGGCCTGGACCGTGGCGGAGAATCTGCGCGCCTGGACGGCCATCCGGCGCGCGGAAAAGGCAGCCCCTATGCCGTCAGCAACGGGGACGAAGGAAATGCTTGTTCCAGCGCTGCAGGAAGCGCGCTGAGAGGAGAGAACCATGAAAGCGGTCGCTGTGATTCCCGGAAAGCCGAATAGCATTCACTTGCGCGAAGTGGCGAAGCCCGCGCTGAACGGAGCCGCCCAGGGCGTCCTCGTCAAGGTGCTGCGCGTGGGCATTGACGGAACGGACAAAGAGATCAACGCCGCCGAATACGGCGCAGCGCCGCCGGGCGACGACTTCCTGATTCTCGGTCACGAGAGCTTCGGCGTGGTCGAGTCGGTGGGGCCGGGCGTGGCGGATTTTCAACCCGGCGATTACGTCGTGGCGTCTGTGCGGCGGCCCGGCTCGAGCTTTTACGACGGCATCGGCTTCCAGGACATGACCACGGACGACACCTACTTCGAGCGCGGCATCAATCTGCGTCACGGCTACCTGGCGGAGTACTACGCCGAGGAGAGCGACTTTCTGGTGAAAGTGCCGCAGGGGTTGAAGCACGCGGGCGTACTGCTCGAGCCGGCCAGCGTCGCCGAGAAAGCTATCTCGCAGGCGTACGAGATACAGCGGCGGTTGCGCATCTGGCGGCCGCGCCGGGCGGCCGTGCTCGGCGCAGGGACGCTGGGGCTGCTGGCGTCGCTGATCTTCCGGCTAAGGGGCCTCGAAGTGTTCACGCTGGGGCTGCGCGAGCCGCCCTTCCTCAACTCCGAGCTGCTCGAAGCGATCGGCGTGCGCTATCGCAGCACCCAGCAGGCTTCGCTCCCACAGGCGGCCAAAGAATTTGGCCCGTTTGACATCATCCTCGAAGGCACGGGATATTCGCCGCTCGTGTTCGACGCGATGCAAACGCTCGGGAAAAACGGCGTGCTCGCCATGGTCAGCATCAGCGGAGGCAATCGAACCGCCGAGATTCCGACGGACCACATCAATCAAGGCTTCGTGCTCGGCAACAAGGTGGCCTTCGGCAGCGTGAACGCCAGCCGGGAGGATTTCGAACGCGCCGTGCGCGATTTTGCGCAGGCCGAGCTCGCCTATCCAGGGTGGCTCTCGAAACTGCTCACGCACCCGGTCGCGGGCCTCGAAAACTTTCAGTTGCTCATGAAGACGCTCACGGAATCGAAAGACGCCATCAAGGTGTTCTGCGAAGTGGCTCCCCTGTAGAGCATTTTCAAGATTGGTGCAGGTCTGCGGCGTCGTCGGGGTGACCCTTGGCCTGCGCGGGGCGGAGCTTCCAGACGAGCAGGCGGCGCCAGCGGCGGACGTATAGATACAACGCGGTCAGCAGCAGATACAGCAGCGTCAGGGGAAAAACCAGTGCGCGGAGCACGGTGGCCGCGATCTCGTCGCGGTTGACGCCCCAGCGGACAGCTAGGAATTGGCGAACGTTGCGGCGGTGCGCCCAATCCAACCAGAAGAAATCGGCGTGCTCGTTGACGATGAGGACCTTGGACGGGAAGAGAACGAGGGCGAGCAGTTTCCAGCGCCAGAGCACCTGCTCGCCGGTGCAGAGGATCGCCAGCACGCGCCACTTCCGCCGGGCGAGGGAGACGAGCAAGCGGACCTTGTCGAGGCTTGCGGGATAGTCGGAGGCGCGGAATACGCTCTGGCAGAGGCCAGCAGGAACGTCAGGCCAGCAGGTGAGCAGATGGTAGCGGGCCTTCGGGAATAGCGCGCGGAGCTTCTCCAAGACGCGCCGTCCGACCGCCGGGGAGCCGCTTTCGATCAGCAACACATCGTCGGCGGCGGGAAATTTCCCGAAGATATATCTCATACCTCAATAATAATCGGAACACGACAGGAAGTAACCGCAGCGCGGGCACTGCAGCTTGCAGGAGCGCCCGACCAGCTTCGCCGAACAAGTGGGGCAATATTCCAGCGCGACGCCGAGCGCGGCCTCGTCGCGCGACGGTTGGAGCGAATCCGCGGCGGCTGGGTCGGGATGCTCGTGCTGAGTCATGAGTGGATTATACGTGGTCCTGGAAAAGAAGGGGAGTAGGGAGGAGGGTGCAATATCGCTTGACACTACGGCCCGGTTGCTTCAAATTCATTAGAGTAGGGTGGCGGAGCAAGCCGACAATCAAGGAGGGGTGCGAACATGACTGCTCAGAGCGGAGTGAGTCTGAAAGCGCTGTTACTGGCGGGACTGCTGTTGAGCGTATTGGCGCCGGCGCAGGCGCAAATTCGCTTGCCGGAGGGAGACGGCAAAGCCATCGTAGAGAAAGCGTGCACGGTGTGTCACGGATTGGGCGAGATTGTGCGGTCGGGCTATCAGGGTGACGACTGGAGACGGATCGTGCCGCTGATGGTGGGCTACGGGGCGCCGGTGTCGGGAGCGGAAATGCCGGTGGTGATTGATTACCTGGCGAAGAATATCGTGCCCCAGCCGAAACCGGCCCCGGCGATGATTCCGGGCGCGGTCGAGGCTTCGATCACGGAGTGGCCGCTGCCGACGGCGGGCTCCTGGCCGCATGACGCGCATGTGGCGCGGGATGGCATGGTCTGGTACAGCGGCCAGAACACGAACAAGCTGGGACGGTTCGACCCCCGGACGCAGCAGTTCAAGGAATACGACCTGAAAACTCCGAAATCCGGCCCACAGGGCATGGTGGACGACCCGGAGGGAAACATCTGGTTCACGCCGGCCGACGGCAAGTATGTCGGGAAGCTCGACCCGAAGACGGGCGAGATTACTGAATACACAATTCCTGACCCCAAGGCGAGCCATCCGCACACGCCGGTGCTCGACGGCAAGGGGAATCTCTGGTTGACGATTTCGGGGGAAAGCCAGATCGGGAGGATGAACTTGCGGACGCGCGAGATGAAGGTCGTGTCCACGCTCACGCCGAAGGCCAATCCCTACGGCATCGCCGTGAATTCGCAGGGCGTGCCATTCGCCACGCTGTTCAACACTAACAAGCTGGCGAGCGTGGACCCGAACACGATGGAGGTTCGGGAATACACGCTGCCCAATCCGCAGACGCGCCCCCGGCGCATCGCCATCACTCCAGACGACGTGATCTGGTACACGGATTTCCCGCGCGGCTACCTGGGACGCTATGACCCGAAGACCGGCCAGGCCAAAGAGTGGCCTTCGCCGAGCGGACCGCAGTCGGGACCTTACGGAATCACGAACGTGGGGAACATCCTGTGGTACGCCGAGTCGGGAACCGCCAAGAACACCGTGGTGCGCTTTGACCCGCAGACCGAGAAGTTCCAGACCTGGGTCATTCCTTCCGGGAAAGGCGTCCCGCGCGTGATCAGCTCGGACCAGAACGGCAACCCGTGGTTCGTCCAGAGCCACTCGAACGCGCTGGCCAGAGTGGAAGTGAAGTAAGACAGTGGTTAGTGAATAGTGTTTAGTTGTAAGTGAAAGGCAAAGAAAGAAGCGGCGGCCAATCGGCCGCCGCTTGTGTTTTCGGAAACCAACTTCCTGCCCGGACTCCGGAACTAACCACTATCCACTAACCACTATCCACTTCTTACTGATTCCGATCGCGCCGCGGATTCATCTGCTTGACGCTGTCAATCTGCGCGGCGCCGAGGTTGTCGAGCGCTTTGCCGTATAGGATGGCGTTGATCTGCGTATTCCATCCGATGGCGAACCACGCCCGCAGCAGCTCCATCTGCTTGGGATTGAGTTTCGTCGCGGCGTCCTGAAAGAGCTGCTCGGTGGCGGCGTTGACCGTGGCGTTGTATTTGCGCGCCCAGACGGTCCATTCTTCGGCGTCCTTGCCGGTGAGGCCGAGAATCGCCGCGGTTCCGTGCGTGCAGACCTGCCCCGTCTTCATCGTGGGACAGAAGATGGATTCCTTCTCGCCGGCCGCCTTCTGCGCGGCAGTGAGCGGGGCGTCGTTCCTCTGTGCTTCGGCTTCGTGTCCCGCGTGTCCCGCCGCAGGCTGGTCTTCAAATAGGTTCTGGCCAAACGCCGGTCCGTTCCACACAAACAAGCAAATCGCCGCCATCGCGGCAACGCTCCAAGCGAATCGCAACATGAATGACCTCCACTGGTAACCGCTAGTTGTAAGTTGTTAGTTCTCGACCGAAACCATAGCGGTTGCTGCCCGACAACTATTATAGCAACTCACAACTAACAACTTGCTTACTGCCCTGGCGGCGCGGTCTGGACGATCTTGATCCGCGCCGGGTTGACCGAGTCGTCGAGCGACGCGATCACCGAGACCGGCGTGTCCGCTGCGGGCAAGGGAGTCCCTGTAGGCGCCGGTTCAATTACCAGAAAGCGGTCCTCGCCGGCGACGAAGAAATGCTTCTCGCCCTCTTCGACGACCTTGCCGCGCGCCACGATCTGGATCAGCGGGAAAGCGGTGTCGGCTTCCTTGGCCGCGTCCCGCAGCACCGCAGGCTCGAAATGCTGGTCGGGTTTGAATACGACGAAAACTACGTTCGTCCGCATGTCAATGATCACGTCCGCAACGCCAGACTGGCGTTCGAGAGCCGCCTTGATGGTGGCCCCGCAGGACCCTCAGAGGGGGCGGGCGGAACGCGCGGCCGCCTTTTCGACCTGCGCGCTCGCGGAAATGCTCGCCGCAATGATGAACAGGATTGCCAGAACCAATCTTATCTCGGACCGCATCGGCAACGCCTCTTTTCCCCGAAGCTACCCACGCCATGCTCCGGCTGTTGTGAGTATACACCAAAAACAAATTCCAAATCCCGAATTCCAAAGTCCGAATCGGAGGGGCGGGAACGGTTCGGAGCCTGCCTTGACAGGAATTTCCGTTCTGCCGTCTAATAAACCTTCACGGCAGCGCAGAGAGCGGAGGGCCAACTTATGATTCGTCAAGAAGTGGAAGAGGCCGCCGGGGTCGGGTCGTCTCCCGCAGCGGCGGGCGAAACGACAAAAGACGTGCGCAGCTTCATGCAAACGCTCCAGCAGACCGGGGACATGGTGACGGTGGACCGCGAGGTCCACTGGGACTTGGAGCTGGGCGCCATCAGCCGCCGCGTGACGGAGATGGACGGGCCGGCGCTCTGGTTCCGCAACATCACCGACTACCCCGGCCAGAGCATTTTCGTGAATCCGATCTCGACGTGGCGGCGGGCGGCGGTGACGCTCGGCCTCCCGGCCCACGCGCGGATTCCGGAGATCTACGAGGAATACATCCGCCGCGACTCGAACCCCATCCCGCCGGTCGAGGTGAAGGACTCGCACTGCCGCGAAGTCGTCCTCCGCGGCAAGAACCTCGACGTGTGCGAGCTGGCGACACCGATGATTCACGACGGCGACGGCGGGCGCTATCTCGGAACTTGGTGCATCGTGGTCTGCAAGGACCCGGACACCGGTTGGGTCAACTGGGGCACCTACCGGTTCATGATCCACAATGCGCAGCATCTGGTGGGCTGGCCCTTCCCGCCGAGCCACGCCGGGACCATCCTGCAGGAGAAATTCGTTCCGCAGAACAAGCCCATGCCGCTTGCCATCGTCATGGGCGCGGACCAATCGAGCCACCTGGCGGCGACTTCGACGACGCGCATCGGCCGCGACGAGGCCTCGCTCGCGGGAGGTCTGGCGGGTCGTCCCATCGAGGTTGTGCGCTGCCTGGACAGCGATCTCATCATTCCGGCGACCTCCGAAGTCGTCCTCGAAGGCGAAATCCTTCCTGACCGGATCGCCCACGAAGGCCCCTACGCCGAGTATCCCGGCTATCGTTCCGGCGAGATGGGCGCCGGCATTCTGATGCGCGTGAATGCCATCTGCCATCGCCAGAACCCCATCCTGACGATGGATTGCACGGGACTCAAGGATTGCACCTCGGTGGTGGCCGCGCTGGGCGGCGGCATCGGAATTCAGCGCACGCTGGAGCGCGCCGGCATTCCCGTCACGGGCGTTTACGTTCCTTCCGAGGGCGCGGTTCACCTGTGCATCGTCGGCGTCAGCAAGGGCGGTCCCGAGGTCACGCAGAAGGTGCTCGACACGATGACCCGGCGGCGCACCTATATGACAAAGATTCTGGTCGTCGAGGACGACGTGGACATCTTCAACCTGAGCGAAGTGATCCATGCCTGGTCCACGCGCTGCCACTCCGGGCGCGGGACCTTCGTCAAGCATGTCGAGGGAAGCGCGCAAGCTCTCACGCCGTGTTACGACATGGAGGAGCGCGCCCGCCGCGCCGGAGCGGTGGCTGCCTTCGACGTCTCCTGGCCGCTCTCCTGGGATCGCACCGAGATTCCCATGAAGGCAACCTTCGAGGGCGTTTACCCGGCCGAGATCCGGAAAAAAGTGTTGGACAACTGGAAGGCATACGGACTGTAAACGCCCTAAAACAGTGACAAGTGACGAGTGACAAGTGACAAGACAACACAAACCGGCAGTTCGCGTGTCACTCGTCACTGGTCACTCGTCACTGTTTTTAGGAGTTCGCCGTGGAATACCAAACCCATGTAAAACACCTGCACGACCTGCAAGAGAACAAGACGCTGGTCCTTACCATTCGCGACCTGAGTCCCGGAAAACATAAGTACGTGGCGCGGGTGGCGCGGGTCCGGGTGGCGCGGTCGCCCGAGGCTCTGGCCACCTGGGACAAGCTCTGGGCCCACTCCCCGGCGGGCTTCAAAGACCCGCAGCCGTGGGGCATGAAGATCGTCGAAGAACTCGGCGACACCGTCCCCGGCAAACCCTATAGCGATATCTACGAAGCCCTGGCGAAGCTGTAGAAAAGAGTTGCGCGGAAGGCCGGAGCCGGTCTATGCTAAAGACCAGTCAGACCAGTCATAACCGGATGGGAGGGGAATGCCGATGAGAAAACCTGATCGCAAGATTGCTAGCCTCCGGCGCGTCCAGGCGGCGGGTCACTCCTGGCAAGTTCAAACGGCCAAGG
>CAYWWM010000056.1:0-7174 GCA_964461735.1 uncultured Solibacteraceae bacterium
CGGCGTATGCAGGAGGCGCAGCTCGTCGTCGGTGACGCGGCGGGCGGCAATCGGAACCAGCGCTGCGAGCACGCCGTCCCGTTCGAGAGCGGAGCGGATCGCCATCAGGCGCTCGGGGCGCTCTGGATGGCCCGTGTCGCCGGAAAGGTGGCGCAGGTAGACGTCGGAAAACACAAAACCCGTCCGGCGGGCCGGCGCCGCCGCGGCTCGCGTTTCCTGCGACCTTTCCTGAGGATTTTCTTGAAAGGCCATCAGCGCTCCTGCGCCCAGAGCGGCGCTCATCGCCGCGCCCAGGTAATACTGCCGCACAGTTCCGGCTCTGCGCATCTGGTAACTATACCATTGGGACGGATGGTGGGTCAGTGTGCGTTGGAAGTACTTTTTTCTAGCCCAGGCCTTCAGGCCTGGGTCTACGATGGAACCCAAGTTTCTTGCAGCCCCCTTCACGGGGCTTCCGGCAGGGAAGCCCCCTCCAAGGGGGCTGCGCATTTCTACGGCCTAAGGACCCAGGCGTAAACGCCTGGGCTAGAGAAACGATCGGCGACTCTCCGCTGTTGCAAAGCTGACCCGCGGCCCTGAGACAGCGATTGACTTCGCCCGCCGAAATGTCCACAATCGCCCTATCTCGATCGTGGCGGCCCAGAGAAACGAGGTGGTGCGATGACGGCGAAAACAGGAGCGGGTGTGGCGGTGGCAATTCTGCTGGCCGGCGGTTTGCTGTTCGGCTATTTCGCGGTGGCTCGCGGCTTCAGCGCGCGCGGAGAGCCTTCCCGGGTGGAGGAGTTTCTGGCGCGGAATCTGCGCAGTCTGGCGATTCCCTCCGAGGCCAAGGCGGCGGCGAATCCGTATCCGTTCACGGACCAAAAACTGCCGGCGGCGCAGGACCATTGGGTGGCGCATTGCTCGCTGTGCCACGCCCTCGACGGCAGCGGTGACAGCACAGTGGGCAAAAACATGTATCCGAAGCCGCCCGACATGCGCGCCAGCCTGACGCAGGACCTGAGCGACGGCGAGATGTACTACATCATCTCGAACGGAATCCGGTTCACGGGAATGCCGGCCTGGGGCGGCGAGGACAGCGCGGAAGATATGTGGGACCTGGTGTCATTCATCCGCCGGCTGCCGCAGTTGTCGCCGGAAGAATTGAAGCTCCTGGAGCGGAAGGCCGCGGGCGAACCGGCGGATGGGAAAGCCCCCGCAGCGCCGCAGGGGCATACACACGCGCCGGGCACGCCGGCGCATACGCATTGAACTGCTGCGGCCGAGCGGAGGCAGCGGCTCCGGCCATTCCTTATCGCTTGGAATCGCCGTTGCCGTTGTTCCTCTTTTGGAGCACGGCAACGTAGTGCAGCCGGCTTCCAAATAGAGTGTTCATCAACGGCGGGTAGAGATCGAGCGAGACCTCCTCCGCGATCCGCTCCAGGCTGTGCGCTTCAAACAGGAGATGCCATTCCTGCTGCGTGCGGTAGCGATACAAACACCGCACCTCATAAGGATTATTCGACGCCCAATCCGCCAGACAGATGCGCCAGAATCCCAGGAACCCTTCCGGCTTCTGATCCTTGACGAACAGCAGGCGTCGCGAGACGCGGGCCGCCTCGCCGAGCAGAAAGCTTTCCTCGTCGGCGTGGTGGAGCACGTCGGCCAGGATCGTGATATCGAACGCTTGATCGGCGAAGGGCAGCCGGCCCGTCTTGTATTCATGCACTTCGATGGGTTCTCCGCCCCTCCGGGAGCTCTCGACGCCGCAATAGGTGACTCCGCGGGGGCAGTCCCGATGCTTCAGCACTCCCTCGCCGAGCAACCCGGAGCCGCATCCAATGTCCAACACCTTGTCCCCCGGATCCAAATGGGGGACGATCTTGTCCGCTAACACATCAATGCGCCTCTCATAAATCGGCTTGTGCAGGAATTTCAGGACCCGCTTCATCATAGGCGTCCCCCGAAATCGTCCCGCCGTGAACGTGAGATGAGCATTCCCATCCTCTCCTCCCACTGGGAGGAAGTTTACACTAGTCGGCGTGGAAGCGGCCACACTCTTCGCGGGGGGGGCAATCGTGGAGTGTACAATGGAAGAGAGGCTCCTATGGCTTGCCCGAAGGCCCTGTTAATCGGTTTGGGGGGATGGGCTCTTCGGGTGCGCGACGATGGGACATGCTGTTCTTCTGACTTCTTGACTCCTTGACTTCTTGACTTCTGACTTCTGACTCCTTCTGTTACAATTCGCCGGGATGTTAAGCTATGCCTCCCCTTCCGCTTTTGCGAGTCCTTCTGATCGGCTTGCTGGTGGCCGCGAACGCTTTCTTTGCCATCGTGGAGTTCGCGCTGGTCAGCGTGCGGCGGACCTGGCTGCAGCAAAGGGCCGAACAGGGAGACTCGCGCGCCCCGCTGGCGCTCAAACTGATCGGGGACTTGAACGGGGTCGTGACGGGCACGCAGCTCGGCATCACGATGACCAGCCTGGGGCTCGGATGGGTGGGCGAGTCCACGCTGGCCGCTTTGATCGGTCCGCTGCTGGCGGCGCTGCCGGGGACCGGCGCGGCCTTGGTGCACAGCGTGGCGCTGGTGATTGCGTTTCTATTCATCACGCTGTTGCATATCGTGCTGGGGGAATTGATTCCCAAGCAGGTGGCTCTCGGGCGGGCCGAACGGCTTTCGCTGCTGGTGGCGTGGCCCATGACGCTGTTTCTGCGCGTGGTTCACCGGCCGCTCGAAGCGCTCCACGCTTCCTCGTTTTACCTGGCGCAGCGCCTGGGGGCGCGGCCCTCCAACGACTTGGAACAAGCGTACTCGGCGGAAGAATTGAAGATGCTGGTCACCGGGAGCTATCGCAGCGGCGGCCTGCCCGAGTATCAGCAGGAGATGATCCATAACGTGATTGACCTGCCGGAAATTTCTGTGCGCGAAATCATGGTGCCGCGGCCGAACATCATCTCGATCCCGGTGGACTTGTCGCTGACGGAGTTGGTGCGTCTGGCGAACGAAGACCAGTATTCGCGCATCCCGGTGTACGAAGAAACTCCCGAACACATCATCGGGGTGCTCTACGTGAAGGACTTGCTGCGCGTGTGGCAGGAACAGCAGACGCTGCAGGAGCGAGGACGGACTCCTCGGCCGTTTTCCGTGCGCAGCCTGTTGCGGGAGATTTTGGTGGTTCCGGAAACCAAGCCCATCGCGCAGCTCTTGCAAGAGTTTCAGAAGCGGCGCAGGCACATCGCGCTGGTCGTGGACGAGTTCGGCAGCACGATCGGCCTGGTCTCGGTCGAAGACGTGCTCGAGCAGATCGTCGGCGAGATCGAAGACGAATTCGACTGGGAAACTCCGCCGGGCCTGCGCCTGGGCGAGCGGACGCTCGTGCTCGATGCCCGCATCAACATCCGCGATCTCGACAATCAGTATGACATCGAGCTGCCGCGAGACCAGGGGTTTGAAACTCTGGCCGGATTCGTGCTCTCCAGAATCGGACACATCCCCTCGGAGGGCGAGGCGTTTCTCTACCAGGGCCTTCGCTTTACCGTCCTCGAGGTGGAGCACCACCGCGTGGCCCAGGTGAAGCTCGAAAAACTCCACGAAAATCCGCCAGCGGAAAGCACCGTGTGAGGGTCCAGCCTCCCGAGTCCCAGAAATCAATTCCGTCACGAACAGCGCATACCTCCCGACTGCCGCTGTATCTGGCGTAGAATAGAACTCGCTGCTTTTCCCGCGCTGATTCCGCACCGCGGAACACGCAGCGAAGCTGGGGGAGGTGGTCATGGAACGGGACAATCCGCGAGACCCTTTGTGGCTTCTGGCGGGAGCCATGGTGCTCGGCATCGGCGCGGTGTTCCTCTTTGGCACGCAGGAGGGCCGCAGGGTTCGCCGGCAAATCGCGTCGTGGACCGAGGAAGCGCAGCAGCGTCTCGCCAAGATTCAGCAAGTGCTGGAAGCGACCCGGCAACTCTGCGAGGGTGAACTGCCCGGCGACGCGCGCGACTCCCCGATCGGCCGCCTGCGCGTCGTAAGAGGCTCTTGATTGCCCGAAGGGCAATTCCGCGAATAGCCGTAGGTTTCAACCTACGGAACTTAAGCATCGGGAAACATACAACCCCGCAAGGGGTTGACAGGCAGGGAGGAACCGAACCCATGACGCGCCTGACGCCGCTGTTCGTGTTGGCTGCCTTCGTAGTGCTGAGCGCCGTCGCCACAGCCGAGACCCACGAGGTCAAGCTGATCCCGCGCAACGTCCATTGGGGCTACTACTCGCGCGGTCTGCAGCCGATTCTGCGCATCGCTTCCGGCGACACGGTCCGCGTCGAGACCATGCTGGCGGGCGGCCTCGAACGCTTGCGAATCGCGGGCGTTCCCGACGCGGAGATTCCCGACTCGCTCAAGGAAGTCGAGCGGGCCGTCACCGACCGCGGCCCCGGCGCGCATCCCCTGACCGGCCCGATCTACGTGAACGGCGCTGAGCCGGGCGACACGCTCGAGGTGCGCATTGTCGGTTTTGAGTATCTCCATCCCTACGGCGTCAGCGGCTTCGTTCCCACCGGAGGCTCGCTCCCGGACGACTTTCCCTACGACCGCTTCAAGCTGCTGCGCTTCAACACCGCCGCCGGAACCGCGTCGTTCCGCCCCGGCGTGACGCTGCCGCTGGCGCCCTTCTTCGGCTCGATCGGCGTGGCGCTCAACGTAGCGGCGCGCATTCCGAGCGGCCCGCCCGGCGCTCACACCGGAAATCTCGACAACAAGCATCTCGTCGCCGGAACGACACTGTATATTCCGGTCCACGTCCCCGGCGCGCTGCTCTCGATGGGCGACGGCCACGCCTTGCAGGGCGACGGCGAAGTCAGCCTCACGGCCCTGGAGACCTCGCTGCGCGGCACCGTCGAGGTGCGCGTCCGCAAAGGCGAGCGGCTGCGCTGGCCCCGCGCCGAGACCCCGACGCACTTCATCACCATGGGCCTGCATCCCGACCTCGATGAAGCCGCCCGCATGGCCACGCGCGAGATGATTGATTACCTGGCTTCCGCCAAAGGCATCCCCCGCGACGAAGCCTACATCCTCATCTCGCTCGGCGTGGACCTCCACGTCACGCAGCTCGTGGACGGCACCAAAGGCATCCACGCCATGGTCCCGAAGTCGCTCTTTCAGTGAGTGGTGAATGGTGAGTAGTGAGTGGTGAGTAGTGAATCCAATCCGTGCGCGCCTGCCCTGAGCGCAGTCGAAGGGTTAGCAAGCGGAGGTTGGGCGTGCAGATGTCTTTCGCTGTCATCCCGAACGAAGTGAGGGACCTGCACGTGGGTAGTCCTTTCTTCCCCCCTGACACCTCGCACCTAACACCTAGCACCTAACCCAGCACGCGCGCCACTACATCGCCGCGCACTACGGCCCGGCAGGCGAGGCGCGAATGCACGCTGAGGTTCGGAACCCGGTAGAGGCGGTCTTCCTCGTCCTTCTCCATCGGGCTTAGGTTCTCGTCGCCTTGCTCGATGACGACATGGCAGGTGATGCAGGCGCAGATGCCGCCGCAGAGGTGGCGCATGTCCACGCCGGCGTAGAGCGCGGCGTCGAGCAGCGATTCGCACAGCCCTTCGCCCTGGTAGGGGAGACTCCCCGGCTCGAACTCAACGGATTGGTTCGCGGGCAGGAAAGTGACCTTCGGCATACTGGAAGCTGAACAGTGACAAGTGACGAGCGAAAGAGACGCCGCTTATGTCACCGAGAACGACGTCCCGCAACTGCACGAGTGCTTGGCGTTGGGATTCTGAAAGAGGAACGTCTGCTGCATCAGGTCGGATTTGTAATCGAGGGTCAGGCCATCGAGATACTGGAAGCTCTTCGGGTCCACGAAGACTTTCGCGCCGTGGAACTCGAAGATCCGGTCGTTGGGGCGCGCAGCCTGGTCGAACTTGATGACGTAGTTGAAGCCCGCGCAGCCGCCGCCCTGCACCGCCAGGCGCAAGCCGCCCACGTGCTCCTGCTGCATCACCTGTTCGATTCGCTGCGCCGCGCTTTCCGTCAGTTCGATCATGCTCTGCCGGCTCCTTGCCCTTAGTTCATTGTATCACGCGCCCCGGCCCGTGCCGGTGTCTGCGCCGATTCCCGCACGGATTCATAGGCCGGCGAGAGTTCGCGCAGCCGCTTGACCGTCTCGATGACGCGGGCCGTGACGTAGTCCACTTCTTCTTCGGTGTTCGAGCGGCCGAGGCCGAAGCGCAGCGAGCCTTGCGCCAGCTCCTCGCTCACGCCCAGGGCGCGGAGCACGTGGCTCGGCTCGAGCTTCGCCGACGTGCAGGCCGCGCCGGTTGAAACCGCGATGTCGCTCAAACCCACCAGCAGCGCTTCGCCGTCCACGCCACCGAAGCTGACGTTCAGGTTGTTCGGCAGGCGCTCGGTGGGGTGGCCGTTCACGTACATCTCCTCGAGAACGGCGCGCAGTCCTGCTTCGAGCCGGTCGCGCAATCGCCGCAACCGCTCCGATTCCGCCGGCATTTCCTGCGCCGCGAGGCGGCACGCCGCGCCGAAGCCCACAATTCCCGGAACGTTCAAGGTGCCCGAGCGCAGGCCGCCCTCGTGGCCTCCGCCATCCAGCATCGCAGTCAGCGAGGGCAGAGAAACCGCCGGGTTCTTGCGCCGGACGTACAGCGCCCCGACTCCTTTGGGTCCGTACATCTTGTGCGCCGAGAGCGACAGCAGGTCCACGTTCATCTCGTCCACGCGGATCGGCAGTTTACCCGCCGCTTGCACGGCGTCGGTGTGAAACAGCGCCCCGTGCTCGTGGGCGATGCGCCCGATCTCGGCGACGGGCTGGATGGTCCCGACTTCGTTGTTGGCGAGCATAACGGAGACCAGGATCGTCTGCGTTCGATGCGCCCGGCGAACGTCGGCGGGGTCCGCGCGGCCGAAGCGGTCTACAGGCAAGTACGTCACCTCGAACCCTTGCTGCTCCAATCGCCGGCAGCTATCGAGGACGGCGCGGTGCTCGGCGGCCGCCGTGATGATGTGGTTCCCGCGCGCGCGCAGGCCCTCCGCGACGCCGCCGACGCCTTTGATGGCGAGGTTATCGGACTCGGTGGCCCCGGAAGTGAACACGATCTCCTCCGGCGCCGCGCCGATCAATGCCGCCACTTCTTTCCGCGCTTTCTTGACGGCGTCGCGGAGGGCCTGCGCGCGCGCGGGAACCACATCATCACGG
>CAYWWM010000056.1:7184-9930 GCA_964461735.1 uncultured Solibacteraceae bacterium
CCCCGCTGGTGCGGCAGGTCATTGCCGAGCATTTTGACGGCGTCGGCCGCGACCCATCCGAAGGAATGGCTGCGGCTGGCGGCGTTGCCGAATTGTTCGGTGAAATAGGGAGCCATCGCCGCGAACACCCGCGGGTCCACGGGCGTGGTCGAGTGGTGGTCCATGTAGACGGGCAGCTTCATCGCTCCAGCTCCATCCTCATCCTAACATAGGGGCGCATCCGAGAGCCTTTGCAGCCTTTCTTCCAAAAGCTCCCAGTAAGAACTGACACCTAACACCTACAGTTTTGCAACTTGGATTGTAGGCCGTTCTCGCCGGCGTTGGGATGATTAGGGGCAAGCAAACGGTGGCAAGTCCGCGGATTCGAGAATTCGGCAAGCAATGAGGAGTCGCCCCCGCAGTTCTTCAGGATCGTAGGGCTTGGTCACGTACGCATCCGCTCCGGCTGCCGTGCCTTTGAGAATGTCTGTCTGCTGTGCCCGCGCAGTCAATAGCAGGATGTAGATGTAAGGATGTTCTTCAGCTTTTCTCACCTTTTCGCAGATCTCTAAGCCACCCATCCCCGGCATCTCCCAGTCCAAAATTGCCAGTCGGGGGCCGTCCTTCGGTCGGAGAATCTGCCATGCCTCAGTGCCGCTGTCGGTGCTAATGACATCGTAGCCCCATTTCTTAAGAAACATTTCCAGGAGGAAAACATGGGCAGGTTCGTCATCTGCGATCAGAACTCGCAATGCGAGGTCCCTTCCTCTGAGCAAGGGGAAACATAGCATTGTAACAGGTTTCTTGTGCATCGGCAATCGGGGCGGGCGCGCCAAAAACTGCGCCGGTTCTTGTTCATTGAAACCAAGACGGAGGGCGAGCCGCTAACGGTCGGCCAGGACATTCTTCTTCGCGCCCTGAGCTTTGTTCCTGGCTTCACCGTGGTTCTCATTCGCGGGCCGAACAGTTGCCCCGAGCACGTGACGATCTTCCGGCGTGGCGGCTTTCAATCCGAGCCGACGAGTCGAGAGGACTTTCAGCAGCGAGTGGATCGTTGGTACGACGCGACGAATGAGGGTAAGCCGAAGCACCAAGTACGCACGGCCAAGACCAGGAGTTGAATTTCGCTGGCCTGTCGGCGATGATGGAAAGTGAAACTGGCCGCCTAGCCGCCGCTTCTCGCCGCACTTTGGCTGCGACTTCATCCGATTTGATCTTTATGGTGAGAGGCATCCAAACAATTATAATTGAGCAATCTCGTGGCGGGCTGAGAAACGACGAGTTAAATTGGGAGGGCAAGGAAGCACTTGGTTCAGGATTCCGTTCTTTCCGTAAGGGACCTGAAGACCCACTTCTTCACCCGCAGCGGCGTGGCTCGCGCCGTGGACGGCGTCTCGCTCGATCTGCGCGCGGGGGAGACGCTGGGGGTGGTGGGCGAGAGCGGCAGCGGCAAGACCGTCACCAGCCTTTCGATTCTGCGACTGGTTCCGCCGCCGGGAAAAATCGTGGGCGGTGAAATTCTCTTCGATGGGCGCAACCTCGCCGCGCTTCCCGAAGGCGAGCTGCGCGGCATTCGCGGCCGGCGCATCAGCATGGTCTTTCAGGACCCGATGAGCTCGCTCAATCCGTTTCTCACCGTCGGCGAGCAGGTCGCCGAGACGCTGCTGGTGCATCCGAGTTCCAGTGAACGCCTTTCGCGCCGGGACGCCCTGCGCCGGGCTGCAGAGGTGCTCGGCAAAGTCGGCATCCCCGACGCCGCCAGCCGCCTCGACGATTATCCGCACCGCTTCAGCGGCGGCATGAGGCAGCGCGTGATGATCGCCATGGCGCTGATCTCGAATCCCCAAGTGTTGATTGCCGACGAGCCGACCACGGCGCTCGACGTCACCATCCAGGCCCAGGTCCTCGATCTCTTCGAGCGCATCAAGTCGGAGTTCCAGACTTCGATCCTGCTGATCACGCATAACCTCGGCATCGTGGCTGGGATCGCCGATCAGGTCGTGGTAATGTACGCTGGAAAAGTCGTCGAATCTGCGCCGACGCAGGAGCTGTTCGCGAACCCGCGCCACCCGTATACGCTGGCGCTGCTGAAAGCCGTGCCGCGGCCCGGCGACCCGAACCAGACCGTCGCGCCCATCCCCGGCGCGCCGCCTGACCTGACGCGCCTGCCGCAGGGCTGCTCGTTCTACGACCGCTGCCCGTTTCGCGAGGACCGGTGCCGGGAAGAGCCGCCTCCCCTTGCCCCGGTCGCGCCCGGGGTGAGCGACCATTTCGCCCGCTGCTGGGTGGATGTTTATCGGAGCCGCGACCGGAAGGGAGTGGGCACGTAGCAGTCCGCCGCGATCCTGTCGTACATTCGGAAGAGCGGTTATTCGAATCCGCTCCGAGCGTGAACAGAGGCGCGTGCGAGGCGGCCGGCGCCGTTGGTTCGAAAGGAATGGACTGTTCTTGGTTACTTCTCTATCCGTTGCGCAACCGCCGTCGAGTCGAGAAAGTTACTGAAGTCATCATCAATCAGTTCGAGGGCTACCGTCCGCAACTCTTCGCGGGACATCAAGTCCAGCAACGATGACATGAGAGTCGCCTGCACGATGTAGCCCGCCGAACCGTTGTCCCATTTCGGGATGTACAGGTCGCCTAACCTCGTAGTCTGGCATGCCTTGGAAATGGCGGGATCCGGGCAGGGCTCGCCCACATGAATCGTGAGGACTGGCCGGAGGACCTGCTTCGGAGAGCCAAAGCGGTTTTCGATCCAGCGAGTGGCTTC
>CAYWWM010000057.1:0-9925 GCA_964461735.1 uncultured Solibacteraceae bacterium
CGTAAAATGAGAATCACCCGTCGCTCTGACCTTCAACTGAGCGTGGGACATGCTCGGATCATCTGCCGCGAAGTGGTTGCCGGGACGCAGAAGCTCCTATGCCGGAAGAATCAGCAAAGTTCGCCCGATTCAAGGGACTGAAGACCTCGGCACGGAACTCCAACCTCCAGCCTCGCCAAAGACCCTCAAACTCGTATCAGATTCGTCCCTATTCATTGTGCCCCCGACAAGACCTATGAAGGCGTGCCTGTGTTAGTCCGTCCCGTGGATCAATTCATATGGCCCTTTTCTTTGTAGTACTTCGCCGCGCCGGGATGGAGAGGAACTCCAAAGGCTTTCCAAGCGGTATGCGAGTTGTACGAAAAATGCATGCCGCCGTTTGCCCATTGCAGCAGGTCCTGGTGTTCATCGATGGCTTTGGCTAGCGTGTAGGCGAACTGGTCGGGCATATCCGTCCGGCCGTAGATTACGGTGCCTGTCCGCACTACGGTAGGGATTTCGCGGTCCACTCCGCGTAAGGTCCAATCCACAGCTTGCAGGCAACTTGCATTCCCTCTCGCCAGCCCCACGTCTTGCCTTCCGCCTACAAGCTTCGGCCGTTCTTCCCTCCAACGCTCCCCATTCCAGGCTCAGGTCCCGCCACTTGTTGTCTCAGCCGCCGGTTCTCCTTCTCCAACCCCGGCAGCCGCCGCGCTTCGCTCACCCCGATCCCCGCATCATCTCCCCCACTTCCCGACCGCCTCCATCTGCTTCAACATCCCGATGATCTGGTCTCATTAGCTGAATCTGCCGCGAAGGAGTTGCCGTCCTGCTGATTCCCTCCTGGCATCGGACGCCCTGCGCCCGGATAAAGCTTCGCGCGTCATCTATAGAGCGATTCAATAAAACCGTTCTGGTCTACTTCCTGCAGGATGCTGTCGTCGTAGAATTCTTCGGGTCTATGCTTTCGCATCTGCAAAGAGTCGTAGAGTTTCATGAAGGTCTTGATGCCTTCCACGCTCGGGTACGGCTTCCGCTCCATGTCTCCCGTGCCGTCATAGATAATCTTCTGAGATGTGGGATCGGTGATGTTGTACCACTTTGCCAGGGAGCGGTACGCCAGATCGCGGTCCTTTTTCATGAGAGCGATGCCTTCCACGATCGACCTCATAAAGCGGACTGCGGTGTCATGGTTCTCCTTCAACCAGGAGCGTGTCGTGTTGATGCCCGCTGCCGGGATCGGGATCTTCCAGGCGCTGGTATCGAAAATCACATGATAGCCGTTAGCCAGAGCGGCTGCTTCGAATACTTCGGACGCAATCACGGCATCCACCAAGCCCCTTCGCAGGGGCACTAGGTCGGCTGGTGCGTTCAGGAGTGAGATATCGAACAGGGGATCCCAATGCGTCTGCTGGATCAAGGCACGCGCGATGAGCGAGGTTTCTGCACGGTCGGTCTGTGCTAACCGTTTGCCTTTCAATCCCTCCAGTCCTTGGATGTCCTTGCTGCCCACGATCTTCCAATGGATCATAGGGTCTAGCGTAGCGATCATGACCCGGTCCGAATTGTATTCCGCGTCATAGCTGATTCTCACGAACCCGAACGAGCCGGCCATGTTGATCGGAGCGGTGCGATCATCCCGGACAAACTCCTCGGGGATACGCACGTCTCGGCGCAGCGCAGTGTCGCGGGCGCCGGTGGAGATGTACAGGTTCACCGCCAGTCCATTCTTCTTAAAGATGCCCGCATCGGCAGCGATGAGCGCGGGCAGCTTCGTGGGATCCACCTCCAACATCTGCACGTTGAGTGGTATTAGATTCTGGGCGTGAACCCATGTTGACTGACCCGGCCAGCAAAACGTCAAAGAGGATAGGAACAAGGCGCAATAAAGGAATCGACTCCCTTGCGTCGGCATAGCTTCCTCCTCGGGAACTTGGAGAGTTTTATGAAACAACGCGCTTCCGGGTTTTGAGTGGGTGACCACCAGATGTTGTAGTTGGCCGGAAGGACCAAGCTTTGGGACAGATAAATGCTGTGGAATCAATGGTTGCCTCTGGGGCTTGTGGTTTTTTCTGGGGTAAACACAGGTAGGGCGATGGTCGCGTCGCCCCTCTTCCTCCATCGGGAGGATAGATTTCCCATGCCTCAAAAAACGCATGTTCCAACCTCAGACCACTCCCCGAGGGTGCGCTTCCAGCTCTCGATTCGGGATCTCAAAGCTAAACCACAACCCATAGGGGCTACCCACTCGAAATCCGGAAGGACCTGAAACAATTCTCAATGACTAAAGAAGGGCGCCTCGCAAATAAATCGAGCCGCGGCCCGGCCCTCTGACCTTACTATCGCGTCCGCTGCGAGGCGCCTTTGGACATTAAAACAGCAGCCGCAGCGCGAACTGGATCTGGCGCGAAGTCGTAACGGTTTCGTCGATTATCCCGGCATTCGGCAGGGGAACGGCCGCATCCGCACCGGTTCCGGAGAAGACGATCCGGTTCGGCGCGGGAAAATTCGCCCGGTTCAGGAGATTAAAAAACTCGGCGCGGAATTGCAGGCTGCCGCTCTCTCCAAGTGGTCCTACCGCTACGTCTTTGATCAGCGAGAAATCCAGGTTAGCCAGACCAGGACCGCGCAACATATTTCGTCCAGCGTTCCCCAAAAATCCAGCCGGTTGAAGGGTAAAAGCGTTGGGGTCATAGTACTGGTTCGGACCTCCGCGAACGATGTTACTCTTATTGCGGCCGGGTAACACGTCCGGCCTGTCGATGCCGCCTCCTCCGCCTCCCACTCCCGCCCGCGAACGGTTGCTGTTCAACGCCACGGTGAACGGAAGGCCCGTTGCTAGCGACAGCAGCCCGCTCGCTTTCCAACCGCCCAAAACTGCGCCTAAACGATTTCCTGCAGGAAAGCGAGGCAACTCATAGATCCCATTCAGCCGCCACGTCTGCGTGATATCGAAGTCGGCAACGGAGCGATCCACTTCTCTGTGTGTAGGATCGGAGAGGTAGAGGGTGGAGGCGTTACTGTCACCGAGGGCGTGGCCTTGGCCGAAATCGATGAGCTTGGACCAGGTGTAGGAGCTTTGGAACTGCAGTCCATGGCTCAACTGCTTCACAAAGCTAAATTGCAAAGAATTATACCAAGAGCTGCTGGCGGCGGTTTTGAACTCCATGTTGGCCCAGTTGGGGTTGGTTCGCGGATCGCCGCCCGTCCAGCAGTAGTTTGAACGGTGAATATCCGATACTTCAGAAGCAGGGGCCGGGACGCACACTCCGTCTATGCCCACGCCCAGAGGTACTGTAGGGTTCCCTTCCGCCGTCGTAACGATATTGAGACCGCGCGAACCCGCATAAGTCAGCGTTATTACCATGTTCGCGGGTAGCTGTCTTTCCACAGTCAGGTTGTAAGACAACAAATGCGGTTGACGCATATGATAGTCCTGCGTCCGCAGCGTTTTCCCGGCCGCGCTGGGCGGGAAGGAAAGAGGAAGCGTCAGCGTCCCGCCCCTGACCAGGCTGTTTGAGGCGAACGGCGGTGTGCCGGTAGTTGCGATAGCCAGCGCTTGCGCGTAGAAGCCAACGTCAAAGAGCTCTGCAAAGCCGCCGCGGATTGCCGTTACCCCGTTGCCGTTGATATCCCATGCGAATCCGAATCGCGGACTGAAATTGAGCAGCGACTGGTTTTCGAACGGCGGACCGATGGTCCCAGCGGCATCCCGCTGCACGTCGCGCAGCGCGGATTCTATGCCATGGGAATCGCGGGGAACGGTCTGGAATTCATACCGCAGACCCAGGTTCAGCGTCAGGTTGGGTAATACGCGGATGTCATCCTGGACGTAAAACCCGATGGTGTTGTACTGCCAAGTCCGATCCGGAACCGAGCCCGGCGTCAATGCATTATATGTGTTCGGTCGGCCAAGAAGGAAGTTTCTTAGATTGACAAAGCTCACCGCTCCTCGATTGTTTGTTTGGGTCAGCAGATATTGTTGGTAGTGATTCAGCAGCCCCCCAAACTTCAGCGAATGTCTGCCTCGGGCATAAAACAGATCATCGCTATAGGTGAAGATATTCTGCTTCTGGTTGCTAGGAGTCGTTGGCGAGGGTCCTAGTCCGGTGACACCGCCGATGCCGATAGTCCCAATCTCCCTCCCCGGGACGAACGAATACTCCGGCCCAATGATTCCGGAAGGCGAGTCGATGTGCGGGTTCGTGCGGCTGAAGGAAACACGCGCCGTGTTGAGCAGTGCCGAGGAGAACACGTGTGTTTCCGACAAGGTTGCGTATTGACTGCGGCTGGAGCGGAAACTGCGGAACTGCGGATAAGCCAGAGGGTCGATTCCCTGCGCGTTCGAGATGGTATACCGGCCAAATAAGGAATCGTTGGAAGAAAATGTGTGATCCACGCGCACTTGGCCATAGTTATCCGACACACGCTGGGAAGCTGGATGAGTAAATTGATTGTCCGGCAGATTGGGGTCCGGGAAAAGGGCCAGCAGTGGTTTGATGACGGGCGCAATCTGGTCCACGCCGCCAGCTCCGCCGTCAACCTTGGCGGAAGCCGGAATCACGTTATTAATGATCGTTAGCCCCAGGCGCTCTCGCAGCGCCTCGTAAACCCCAAACACAAACGTTCTGTCCTTCTTCAAGGGCCCGCCCACGGAGCCTCCAAATTGGTTCCGCACAAATGCCGGCAGACGGCGCGTGCTGGCGACGCTTTGATAATCGAAGAAATTGCGGGCGTCCAGAGCGCTGTTGCGTAGATACTCGAAGAGGGAGCCATGAAGCTGGTTCGTGCCGCCTTTCGTTGCAATCATCACCTGGCTGCCGCTAGTGAGGCCGTACTCCGCGCTAAACGAATTGGTGATGACGCGATATTCACGGATTCCCTCGACCCCGAGCGTGTTGCCGCCCTGCGACTCCGACGTGCCCCCGTTCGCATTGGTCATGATCGCGCCGTCCAGCAGGTAGTTATTCGAGCGCACCGAAGCGCCGTTACTGCTGTACCAGGTTCCCACGGAGGCGAGACCGGTCTTATTCCTGTTGGTCTGCTGCACAATGCCCGGCTGCATGAGAGTGAGCTGCATGAAATTGCGGCCATTCAAGGGCAGATCGGCTACCTTCTGTTCCGTCACCAGGCTGCCCAAGGTTCCGCTGGTCGTATTGACCAAGGGAGCTTCCGCTGTCACGGAAACAGTTTGCTCGACAGCGCCGATCTGGAGCGTGAAGTTCACAACCGCCTCATCGCCGACCGCCAGCGTCAGGCCGCTGCGTATCGCCGTCTGAAATCCGGGGTGTTCCGATCGCACTTCGTAATTTCCAACAGACAATGCGGAGAATCGATAGGATCCATCCGCACCCGACACCAGCGAGCGGATTTGGCCGGTATCGATGTTTCTCGCCGTGATATTCACTCCCGGTACGACGGCTCGACTCGAATCCCGTATCACGCCTAAAATCGTTGCGGTGGGCAACTGCGCAAACATCGCAGAGGCCGCTAACAATGTGAGGCAGATCCCCAGGCAGCACAGATGCGTTCCGGACGATTTGCTAGCCGATTTCATATTTCCTCCTCATTTGCTAGTAAATGACTGCAACGTCGAATCGAATGGAAAGACAACCGCACAGGATTGACAAATTGCTGCTGTTCGCTGCGATCCTGTCTCTCCGCTAAGTTCCCTCAGAAAAAACCCGCCCAGTTCGCCAGCCAGAGAGCCGGACCCCGTTCTAGGCGGCGATCCCTCCTACCTGACGTATCCGCGTTCGCGGTAGTACTTCAGCGCTCCGGGATGCATAGGAATTACCCTGCTGACCCCGACCATCTGAGGATCGTAGTACCAGGGCTCGAGTTGCACCTGAAATAACGGGCGATGTTCATCCAGCGCCTTCGCAACGGCATAAGCGAAGTCGTCCGGCGTGTCGTCGCGAGCATAGATGAAATGATTGAACCGGATTACGGTCGGTATAGGCCTATCCACGCCGCGGAAGAGGGCCAGTGGCACGGTACCACGTTCGTAGCCTGGCTGCTGGGCCAGCTTTGCGAGCAATGGTTCATCGAAGTCAAAGAACACAAGATCGTTTAGCTGGCTGGCTTCATTCCAATAGCCTTGCTCTGGCGTGTTCGCCATCTGGGCGCTGCCGATATAGACATCGGCCGACGTTCGCTTTTCGCGAAGTGCCACGATTGACACGATACCTCCGCCTTTGGCTTTGAGGTCTTCTGGATTGATTCCGTAATAATCGAAGACGATATCGTTATCGGCGCCGCCCACAATCCAGGTGGGCTGGCTACGGTCCTTGATCTGCCTGAGATTGGTGATTCCAGATCTCTTGCTCGCCGCCGCCATCAAATAAGTTGCTCTGCGGAGGATGGCGATCACCCGGTAATTGCGCCGCTGTTTGTTGTCTTTCGCGTAATCGCCGGTCCCGTTCCAGGCATTGATCAAGTTGGTTTCGCTGGTGGCGCCGAAATCCGGCACTGCGTCGGGAGGGGGTTCCATGTACGGTGCCAGATCCTCCTCCCAAGCGATATCCCGCAAGCGCTCCGGGTCTGGCTGCTGCCAGACCGGCTTGGTTCTGTCCCCCACTTGTCGCGGCCCCATGCTCGTCGCGCAGACCCAGCAGATTTGCGTGTCATAGCCGTAGAATTTCAAAGCGTCCGCTGTAACCTTTGCGAGAACGCCCCACGGACATCTCTTACACGCACCCGCAAATACGGGCCTCTTCGCAGCGATGGTCGGAGATGCAGCTGGCTGTCCCGCTGCACGCCGATCCTGGGCATGCCCGTGGCTCAAGACAAGAGTGATTGACACAACCATCAATGCGAAGCAGCGAACGATGGCAGGCATGTTTTCCTCCCGGCGGAATTCCGCAGCCGACTGAAATAACCTTCAAGCTGTTGATCCTTCATGTAAGCTGTCCTACAAGTTCCCTACAGAGAAAAATGCCACTTACTTGATGTATCCGCGTTCGCGGTAGTACTTCATCGCTCCGGGATGCATTGGAATCACCTTGCTGTCCGCGACCGTCTGCGGATCGTAGTACCAGGGCTCGAGCTGCACCTGAAACAGCCGGCGATGCTCGTCCAGCGCCTTGGCGACGGTATAAGCGAAGTCGTCCGGCGTGTCGTCGCGAGCATAGATGAAATGATTGGGCCGCATCACCGTCGGGATCAGCCGATCCACGCCTCGTAAAAGTCCAATCGGCACCGTGCCACGCTCGTAGCCCGGCTCCTGGACGAGCTTCGCAAGCAATGGTTCTTCGAAATCAAGGAACACGAGATCGTTTAGCTGGCTGGCTTCATTCCACCAGCCTTGCTCCGGGGTATTCGCCATGAGACCAGTGCCGATAAACACATCGGCCGTGGCGCGATGTTCGCGTGTCCCTCCCACGATGGCCGGCAGAATGCCTCCGCCCTTCGCTCGGAGGTCTTCTGGCTTGATTCCGTAATACTCGAAGATGACCTCGGTGTCGTTGCCTCGCTCGATCCAGGTGGGCTGCGGCCGATCCTTGATCTGCCTGAGATTGGTGATTCCGGATTTCTTACTCGCCGCAGCGAGCATATAAGTTGACGTCCGGACGACCGCGATCACCCGGTAATTGCGCCGCTGTTTGTTATCTTTCGCGTAATCGCCCGTCCCATTCCAAGCCCTGATCAAATTGGTCTCGCTGGTGGCGCCGAAATCCGGTGCTGCATCGGGAGGAGTCCCGAAGTAGTCTCGTGGCACCCCCTCCAAGGTTATGCCCCGAAATCGGGGCATCACCGGCTTGGTTTTGTCTGCCACTTGTCGGGGTCCCAAACTCGTCGCACAGATCCCGCAGACTTGAGTTTCATAGCCGTAGGACTTCAATGCGTCCGCCGTAATTTTCCCGAGAATTCCCCAGGGACACATTATGCATGCACCCGCGAAAACCGGCCTTTTCGCAGCCAGCGTCTCGGTTACAATCGGGTCTGCGGCACCTCTATTCTGGGCACCGACTTGGGTTAGAACGAGAATCACTGACGCAACAAGCACGTAGGGCAAGCAGCGCGCGGTAGGCATGGTTCTCCTCCTTGCGGAATTCTCTCAAAGACCTTGGTGGCGTGAAGGCCCGCCTCGCCTTCACACTGAAACGGCCGAACGTTAGAAACCAGGACAGAACTCCTGCAGCAAAACTTGAGTTTGACTAGCCGCCAACATGATCGAGTAACTTTCTCGATGCGTCCAACACTTTTTTTATATTAGACTGATGCTCAGGAGGCATCGCGACATGGAACTGAGGCATCTACGCTACTTTGTGGCAGTAGGCGAAGGGCAACACTTTAGAAATGCTGCTGAGCGCCTTCATGTCAGCCAATCAGCTCTTTCCCGCCAGATTCAAGGCTTGGAGGAAGAACTCGGATTCAAATTGTTTGAACGCCTTCAGCGGGGAGTGAAGTTGAGCGCTGCAGGGAAGCTATTCTTGCAAGATACCCGGCGCATTCTCCGGCAAATCGAAGAGGCGGCGAACCGTTCGAGGCGCGTGGCGAGCGGTCGATCTGGAACATTGCGGCTAGGATTCGTTGAGACCCTGTTCTGGCACGGCGTGGTCCCAAAATCATTCCGCAGATTCCACCAACAACACCCCGACGCTGAGTTGGAGCTACATGCCTTAAGAACGGTGGAACAAATCGAAGCGATTCGCTCCGGCCGGCTTGACGCGGGTTTCCTGTTCAATGATTCGCAACTGGAGAAGGAATTGGTTCAACTTCGGGTTGCGGTGCACGAAAGCCTCCTAGCAGTTCCCACGGGGCACCCCCTGACAAAAATTAAGAGACTTCGGTTGCGCGATCTTCGTGACACGTCTTTTGTTTGGTTTCCCCGGTTGGCGAATCCCGAATACTACGATCGCTTAATCCATACATGTGCTCGCCGAGGACTAACAAATCTGCGCATCGTGCAGGAAACCACCAGTCACGCAACTATGCTGAGCCTCGTATTGTGTCGCGCAGCCGTTGCGTTCGTAAGTGGTTCCGTACGTTGGCTTTGTCCTAGTGGAGTATCATTGCTGCGAATAACTGATCTGCACTTCCCAGCCAATGTCGCTCTGGTCTGGCGTGACGATAATCACTCCAGTTTGCTGCGCGATTTTGTGGCCGATGTGCGGCGGCTTCCGGAAGTGAAAGCACTTGGCCACGTCAAGTCAAAGATAGCGGGCGGAACCCTTTCCGGTCGCAGCAGCGCGGCCGGAGACCCTCAGAGCTACCGCCAGGAACAGCGAGGCGTCAGCAGACTGCGAGATGAGCTCTAACCCCCCGGTGCCCAGATGGCAGTTCGGTGTCGCCAGCGGTCGAACCGGAGTTAAACATCTGATGGCGGGCAGATTGCCCGCTAATTCTTGTTCTTTGAAAACCTACGGCGCAGTTCGCCTTGCAGCGTCCCCCAGTGAGACGCATTTACGAACTCGTCATTAGAGAATCGTCTCTCGCCCAATAGCCGGCCTTTCGTTTTCCATTTCCACCGTGCGTTTCCTCCACATCCACCCAAATTCCTTTGGGGAGCCAATTGTTCCAGTGCTCGATCCCGCCGCAGTTTGGTAACCCGTACCAGACTTCGATGGTGCGGCGATCATGAACCAGCACCTTTTTCACCAATCGGCGTAATACTTCCTTCTTTTGCGAGTTTGGGGCCTCGGCCATGACCTGCTCGAAATTGTCCACCAGTGCGGCCAACATGTCCCGGTCAATGGCCGGCAGGTCCAGTCTCTCGCGCCGTGCCTCCAGATCGCGCTTCTCGGCCTCCAACCCCTCCAGACGCTCCCGCAGGTTCCGGACCTTCTGGTTGCAGAGTTCGGGCTGGAGCGACCCCGCCTCGAACGCCTCAAAGTAGCGGTCCAAGGCTGCCTGCGTTTTCGAGGCTTCTGCCACGACCTTCTCGATTTCCTTTTCCCGGTTTGGTTTCTCCGCCCCGAGCCGTTTATTCGCCTCAGCCCAG